>NZ_JAKKRV010000025.1:0-45898 GCF_025653985.1 Shewanella sp. SM69 | reverse complement strand
GCGTTGTGAGGCGTTGAGCTAACATGTACTAATGACTCGAGAGGCTTAACCATACAACCCAGATGGGTTTTGCTAAGCGACCTTAGACAGAATACAGATACTTGATAAAGTTTGAACTCAAACAAAGCAAATCAGCTTTCCGAATTATTATTAACGTGGTCCAGAGATGGACACGGTAATAAACAGAATTTGCTTGGTGACAATAGCCTTGTGGAACCACCTGATCCCATCCCGAACTCAGAAGTGAAATGCAAACGCGCCGATGGTAGTGTGGGGTCTCCCCATGTGAGAGTAGGTCATCGCCAAGCGCCTAATTTAAATAATCTTAATTGATTAGTATAGAATTGCTGATATGGCTCAGTCGGTAGAGCGCATCCTTGGTAAGGATGAGGTCCCCAGTTCGATTCTGGGTATCAGCACCATTACAATCTAGTGTTTAATCCTAGAATAAAGAATTTGCTTGGTGACAATAGCCTTGTGGAACCACCTGATCCCATCCCGAACTCAGAAGTGAAACGCAAACGCGCCGATGGTAGTGTGGGGTCTCCCCATGTGAGAGTAGGTCATCGCCAAGCGCCTAATTATCTCATTGAGATGTAACCAAGCCAGCTGAATAAGCTGGCTTTTTTGCTTTTATAATCTGTAACATTATTTGCACTAATAGCAATGCTGCCGACTGTAAGTATTGCTATTAGCTTTGTTGACGAGTCTTTTCTTCCCCTCAATACACAAGCTTTACTTCCAGATTTTTCACTATTCATCGATAAAAAAAGCAGCCAGAAGGCTGCTTTGAGGTGGTGCTTTTGCATTAGTTTCGCATTAGGTTGCTTAAGCTTCTTTTTTAAGCCACTGGGCAGCACGTTTAGCGAAGTAAGTTAAAATACCGTCTGCGCCTGCGCGTTTAAAGCAGAGTAGGGACTCCATGACGATGGCCTTTTCGGCTAACCATCCATTCTGGATTGCAGCCATATGCATGGCGTATTCACCACTGACTTGATAGGCGAATGTTGGCACTGCAAGTTCAGTTTTAACGCGATGCACTATATCTAAATACGGCATACCTGGCTTAACCATCACCATATCGGCTCCTTCTTGGATATCGAGTGCGACTTCATGCAAAGCTTCGTCACTGTTCGCTGGATCCATTTGATAGCTATGCTTATTGCCACCTTTGAGGTTACCCGCTGAGCCTACGGCATCACGGAATGGGCCGTAGTAGTTTGAAGAGTATTTTGCCGAGTAAGCCATGATTTGGGTGTTGACGTGCCCTGCCGCTTCTAATGCTTGGCGAATCGCGCCAATGCGGCCATCCATCATGTCCGATGGTGCAATGATGTCAGCTCCAGCATCGGCGTGTGACAGTGCTTGCTTCACTAAAATCTCGGTGGTGATATCGTTAAGGATATAGCCCGTTTCGTCTATGATGCCGTCTTGACCGTGAGTGGTGAAAGGATCTAGTGCCACGTCAGTCATGATGCCTAGCTGTGGAAAGGCTTTTTTGAGCTCGCGTACTGCACGTTGCACTAGGGCATCTGCGTTATAGGCTTCTTCTGCCATTAATGTTTTTTTCTCTGCAGGTGTCACAGGGAAAAGTGCGATCAATGGGATACCTAACTCAACCAGTTCTTCAGCTTCTTTCAGTAGCAAGTCTATCGAGTAGCGTTCAACACCTGGCATAGAGGCTATTTTTTCACTGCGATTAGTGCCTTCTAGAATAAACATTGGGTAAATCAAGTCATTGACCGTTAGATGATTTTCGGCCATGAGGCGACGGCTAAAATCATGTTTACGCATGCGGCGCATTCTACGCTGAGGGAAGGCACTGGTAATGATATTCACATTTGACTCCTAATTAGGTACTGGTCTTGCTTGATCCGATAAATACAAGCTGACTTGATTACGCCCACCGTTTTTTGCTTGGTAGAGGGCTTTATCTGCTTGTTCTAGTAATTTAGTACTGTGTTGATCGTGGGTCACTATATCGGCACTGACTCCGATACTGATAGTCAAAGGTATCGCTTCACCTTCCCATTCAAAATGAATAGAGGCAACAGCGTCTCTTATTGTTTCAGCAACTTGGAGTGCGCCTTCTGCAGTTGTATTAGGAAGGATGATAGCAAATTCCTCCCCCCCAAAACGTGACACTAGATCCGTTGGCCGTTTTAAATGCTGCTGTAATGTTTGAGCTATTGTACGTAATGCTTGATCGCCTGCAAGATGACCGAATCTGTCGTTGATCAGCTTGAAGCGATCAATATCAAGCATTAACAGTGCTATGGGTGTTTCTTGCCTGCGACTGATCCGGCTTTCAGCGATTAAACGTTTATCAAAGGCACTGCGGTTTTTGACCCCAGTTAAACTGTCGATAGTGCTTTGTTCGGTGAGCTTTTGATTCACCTCATGCAATTCTCTGAGGGTGATTTCCAGTTCTAAAGTACGCTCTTGCACCATTTGTTCGAGTTTCTCATTGCTCTCGGCTTCCGCTTTTAGGGCTTCTTCCCGCGCACTACGAATTTTCTGTGCTTGCTTTAAGGCTTCTTGCTGGATACGTAGTTTAGCTTTGCGCTCATCGTTATAGCGGATGGCGAGCACCAGAGACATAAAGATGATTTCAAATGTCAGGCCGAGCATGACAGGGGTTTGCGGTTTTAAATTGAGGTCAATCACGCTGAGATATAGCAAGCTACTGATGCAAGCGCCTGTCAGCATACTCACCCAGCCAATAGTGTACATACGTGCCAGTTTATGGCCATTGATAGCCTGAGTAATGGCAAAGACCATCAGGACTAGGCTGAGCACTGCAACTGAAATGATCTCAATATCTAACGCTGTACCATATTGGATGAAAGGTGTGGTAAGTCCCACACATAGAATATACACAGCACTATAGCGACAAGTGAGTAACATACGGCGGTTTAAATATTTGAGCTGTAATATTTTTTCAGTAAACATTAACGCAAATGCCATAACGATTGGCAGTAAAAACGGCACCATAATTTGCTGTAATAGCGGCCAGTCTGGCCAGAGGAATCGGAAGGCAAAACCGTTAATCGTGGCGACGAGTAAGGTCATGCTAAGTACATAGCCAGAGTAATAGCTGTAGCTGAATGAGCCCGATGCTATGGCGATAAAAAGACTAAAAATGCCGATTGCGGCAAGTACACCAAGTTGGAATCCATGCTCAACGGCGGTAGATTCGGCAATTTGAGCTAAGTCATTAGAAGACCATAAGTTTAATGGTACTGCAGCACTACCTTCAGTTTGAATATGCAGATAGAAAGTATGGGAGTCATCTGTGTTGATCTTGAAAGGATATAGGAAAATATTGCTCAAGAATGGTCGATCCTCATAGGGGAATATATCACCCATCAGTACAGTATTCATGAGTTTATTATTGACTAAATGGTAGATAGTTACCTTGTCTAACAAAGGGTTATCTAGCGCTAAAATGCGCGAAAGTGTTTCGTCAGGGCTGGTTAAGCTGAAACTGAGCCAAAAATCATGGCCGCTGAGTTTTTGAATGTCTTTATTGGTAAAGTTATGCCACTCAGTTTTTGGCAAAGCTTGTATTTCGGCCAGTTCTTTTGCTGGTGTAGGGTGGCTGACCATTAGCCAGGGCGTAAGGTTTAAAGGCGTCGAGGTTGACTCGTCAATACTCAATAGGGTTGCCAAGGCCTGTGTTGGGCATATCCATAGCCACAGCAAGAGTATGAGTGGCATGTTTTTGTTAAGCATGGACTCGATCCAAATTAAAAAACGCTAAGCTATTTTGGTAGCAACGTTTTGCAAACTCATCCGCATTTTCTCCGCGTAGGTTTGCAATATAATTTGCGATATAAGGAAGGTATTCGGGCTTGTTTTTGCTCGATTTAGGCTTGGGCCGCATACTACGGGGAAGTAGGTAAGGGCTATCTGTCTCGATTAAAATGCGATTCTGCGGAATAAAGGGAACGAGTTGCGCTAGTTCTTGGCCGCGTCTTTCATCACAGACCCAACCTGTTATGCCTAAGTGTAAATCTAGGTCAATATAGGCTTCCATCTGTGCGTGAGTGCCTGTGAAACAATGTAAAAGCGCACCATTAAGCTGGGGGCGATATTCACGCAGGATTGCGATAAAGTCTTCGTGGGCATCGCGTTCGTGCATCAGTACGGGCATTTGAAGTTCAATCGCCAATTCCAGTTGCGCAATAAAAGCTTGGCGCTGGATAGGTCTCGGGGAGAAATCACGATTGTAGTCTAAACCACATTCGCCAACGGCAACCACTTGCGGTGCGTGACAGAGTTCAGCTTGTCGAGCGTTTGAGCCATCATGCCAACCACTGGCATGGTGGGGATGCACACCAGCAGTGCAGTAAAGTTGATTAGGATATTGCTCGCATACAGCAATGGCTGCCGCACTTTCAGTTAAATCGCTGCCAATAACAATTAACGGCGAAACCCCTTGGTCCGCCGCCGCTTGTATTATCGATACAGTATCTTGTTCGAGTGCGCTGCCAAGTAAATTGACAGCGATATCTATGTATGAGGGCATTATTTTAGGCGTTTTACCCGAACCTTGGCATTGCGATCATCGGTACCCATTAAAAAAGAACCTAAAGCGGCTTTTTCAATATAGACAGTTTCACCTTGCTTAACATTGTACTTACGGCCATCAGTTTGTTTCCATACCTGACCGTTAGTGAAAGTCACTTTAATGTCTCCGTAGGCATCTTCAGCTATAGATTGAATCTCTAAATAAATCTTATCGACAGTATTTTCTTGAACACGCTTGGCTTCCATCCCAAAGTCATCGGCAATTTTTGCCGCTGGTGCTTGGGGGGCGATTGCCACTATCGCTGCTGCAGTCGTAGGGACTGCAACTGTTGCTACTGTAGTCGGTATCGTTTGAGTGCTAATGGTGTCAGCTTTTACGCTTTCAGCTAGCTTGTCATAGCAAATCAAGCGGTCGAGTTTATCGGCGGTTGCTGCACATTGGGTTAATTGTTGTTCAATGCTGGCATTTGCTTGGACAGATACAAGCATGATCGCTGCCGTGATAAGAGTTAAGCGCATGAGAATGTTCCTTATTATATTATTCCCCTAACGCCTTCGAGGACGTTAGTCGTTTGTTTGTTCAGTATCTTCGTCTGACTCGTCATCTGGTTTGCTGTAGAAACGAGCCGCTAATAAACCGCCTTCGAACAATAACAGCATTGGTACAGCAAGCATAGTCTGGGAAATCACATCCGGTGGGGTTAATAGCATGCCGACGACAAAGGCGCCCACTATGATATAAGGACGTTTTTGCTTGAGATCTTCAGGTGTCGTGACACCTGACCAGCAGAGTAAAACAACGGCAATGGGGATTTCAAAGGATAGACCGAAGGCAAAGAACAGCTTCAGAATAAAGTTAAGGTAACTGGTAATGTCTGTCGCAACTTGAACTCCCTCTGGCGCATTGTTAGCAAAAAAACCAAAAACAACAGGGAATACAAGATAATAAGCAAATGCAATGCCGAGATAAAACAATAAGGTACTGCTGAATAGCAGTGGCATCACTAAGCGTTTTTCATGTTTATATAAACCCGGTGCCACGAAGGACCAAATTTGAAATAACACGTAGGGCACTGCCACAAAAAATGATAAAACGAGGGTTAGTTTGAAAGGTGCAAAAAATGGTGCAGCGACATCCGTCGCAATCATGCTGCCACCAAGAGGTAAAGACTGCATTAAAGGTATTGCCATGTAGTGGTAGATATCATTTGCCCAGTACACACTACAAATGAACACTAATAACACACTGGCAATGGATTTTAGCAGCTTGGACCTAAGTTCAAGCAAATGGCTGATAAGTGGCTGCTGTTGCGACATGAATTATCCGTTGGCTTTCGGGTTAGAACTGGTATCCACGCCCTGAGATGGCTCACTTGAAGTAGCGGGAGAAGCCGATGTTTGACTCGCCTCTACAGTGGCTGTTGGATTAGTTTGGCTAGCTAGAACTGGATTCACTTGAGCAGGAGTGTGAATTTGATTCTCAGGCTCAGGGGTGTCTTTTGACGGATCCTGAACTTGATAAGGGCGATTCACTGACTGCGCCGCTTGCTTTAGTTGCTCAATAGACTCTTTGAGTTCAGGTGAGAGGTTAGATAAACCTTTGCTCTCGGCTTTTTTAAGATCGGCATGCAACTGCTCGATCTTCAGCTCCTGCTCAAGTTCTTCTTTTACCGAGTTTGCCATGCGTTTCATCGCACGGATCCAACTCGTTACCGAACGCACCGCAACCGGTAGACGTTCGGGGCCAAGAACCACTAGCCCCAAAACACCGATCAGCAGCAGCTCCATAAAGCCGATACCGTCAAACATAAAGAGTTACGCCTGTTCTTTGTTAGACTCAGGTTTCTTTTCAGTCGCCTGTTGAGTTGTTTGCGCTGTTTTAGCCGCTTCGGTGTCTTCTAATGCCTTCTTGTCTTCTTCTGAAGACATGGCGTTTTTGAAGCCTTTAACCGCACCACCTAAATCACCACCCAAAGAGCGTAATTTCTTAGTTCCAAACAACAAGACAACGATTAACGCAACGATAAGCAGTTGCCAAATACTAATACCACCCATGAAGGTATCCTCTTAATTGATATCGGTTCTATTATGAACCTCTGATTAATTAGTGCTAGCTAAAATTTGCGATTCTTTGGCCTAGATCGCCATCCTACAAACCACAATATCATGCCTGAAATTAGACAAACATAAGGGGTCCATAGTGTAGCGTCTCTATTAATCAATAACGTGCCACAGATCAATAAAACGGCAGAAGTGATAAGCAAGTAGTTACTCTTGTGTGCCTGCTGCTGATATTTCAAATACTTATCTAGCATTTGTTGCTGAGAACTCAGCAATTTCCTGCCTAACTTAAGATTATCGTAAATTAGTTCAGGGAATTCAGGTAGTTTATCAGCCCAATATGGCAGTTTTGTGGATACCTTTTTAAACATAGCTTTAGGACCGACTTGGTCGGCCATCCACTGCTCTAAAAAGGGTTTGGCGGTTTGCCATAAATCCAACTGCGGATACAGCTGACGGCCTAAACCTTCGATGTAGAGTAAGGTTTTTTCCAACAATACCAATTGCGGTTGCACCACGATATCAAAGTGGCGCGCAGTGCGGAATAATTCCAGCAACACATGACCAAAGGAGATCTCGTCGAGCGGCTTGTTGAACATAGGTTCACACACCACTTTGATGGCCTGTTCGAAAGCTTGTAGATCGGTTTTTTCCGATACCCAGCCAGACTCAATATAGAGCTGGGCGATTCTATGATAATCGCGATTAAAGAAGGCGAGGAAATTCTCGGCGAGATAGCGCTTATCGACTTCGCTGAGTGTGCCCATGATGCCGCAGTCGAGCCCAATGTAGTATGGGTTCTCAGGATGATCGCGGGAAATAAAGATATTGCCCGGATGCATGTCGGCGTGGAAAAAGTTATCGCGGAATACTTGGGTAAAAAATAGTTCAACACCTCGCTCGGCCAATAACTTAAAGTTGGTACCTTGCGCTTTAAGGGCGGCAATATCCGAGACAGAAATACCGTAAATACGTTCCATCACCATCAGGCGTGGATAGCAAAACTCTTCATACACATAAGGCACATAGAGCGCATCTGAGTTGAGGAAGTTGTTGCGTAGCTTGATTGCGTTTAAGGCTTCGAGCTTAAGGTTTAACTCGCCTAAAATGGTCACGCGGTAATCTTCGATCACTTCAGCAGGGCGCAGTCGGTTACCTTCACCGAGGAGGTATTCAATCAGTTTGGCAGTTTGCGACATTAACTGCAGATCGGCTTGAATCTTGGTTTCTACATTCGGGCGTAGCACCTTAAGTACGACGTCTTTGCCGTTAGATTTTAAGGTCGCGGTATGCACCTGAGAAATAGAGGCTGAGGCCAGTGGCGTTTCATTAAAGTCATCGAATAGGGATTCAATCGGCGCTTTTAGCTCAGCTTCAATCGCTTGGCGGGCAAGTGCACCATCAAAGGGCGGCACTTTGTCTTGTAGCATGGCCAATTCACTGGCCCATTCATCGCTGAGTAAATCGCGGCGGGTTGAGAGCATTTGCCCAAGCTTGATATAAACGGGGCCGAGTTCCTGCATCGCCAATTTTAAGCGTTCGCCACCGGGCTTATTTTTATGCTTATTGCGGATCCAGAATAGGCTGTTCCGGGCGAGTTTAAAGTACCAAGGTGTCATCTTTGGCGGCAATACGTCATCTAACCCGTACTGAAGCAAGGTCTTGATGACGTGGTAACCGCGGCGGATACTGGCAAAGGTCATGGCTTAATTTGGTCTCTTAATTGGGCAATCCGTTGTTCAATCGCGCGAGTATCGGCAACTAAATCATCCATTTGATCGCGAAAGTGCAATAACTCAATTGGGTGTGGTGCGAGGCGATACTCTTCAACTGCGAGTTGCCCTAAGTGGGAGCGGGTTTTACGCAACACTTCGAGTGCAAAGTCTTTTGCCTGATGGCTAGAACAGATGAGTTTGTGAGTGGGACCATCACCTAAATAACGGGATATTGGCTCGGCAAAGTCAAACTCGATACCGCGTAGATATTGGCTAAAGCTTTGTAATAAATTGAGATCGCCCTCAAGCTTGAGTTTATCTTGCTTGATTAGTTCAGTTAGGTTTGCGCCTTCGGACACGCGGTAAAGCGTCGTCGCATCGGCATGTAGACTGACATCAACATAGCCTTCATAGCGGCTCAGTACTTGGATCTCTTTGGCAAACACTAAATAGAATGGCCAGCTGAGCTGCGATAATTGGATGCGAAACACTTTGCCATGCAATTGGCGCTGGCGCGAATAATCGTCGCCCGCTTGGGCCTGAAGTTTTTTCAGACCCGTTTCAATTGCGGCGCAGGCAAGCAGCACAACTTCTTGCGGCATCATTAGAATTTATAACCACGGTGCAATGCGACAATGCCGTCGGTCATGTTGGTGTAGTCGACTTGTTCAAAGCCTGCATCAACCATCATTTGTTTTAATGTGTCTTGATCTGGGTGCATGCGGATCGATTCAGCCAGATACTCGTAGCTGTCGGCATCTTTAGTGATGAGCTCGCCCATCTTAGGTAATACTTTGAAGCTATATAAATCATACACTTTGCGCATGATTTCATGCTGAGGCTTAGAAAACTCTAGCACTAATAACTTGCCACCAGGCTTAAGCACGCGGTTCATCGAACGCAGCGCCGCATCTTTATCGGTCACGTTACGCAGACCAAAGGCGATGGTAATAATGTCGAAGTGGTTATCGGGAAACGGCAGTGCTTCGGCGTTGGCTTGCACATAACTGACATTGTTGACTATGCCCTTGTCGCGCAGCTTAGTGCGCCCGACTTTTAACATGGAATCGTTAATGTCAGCTAAAACCACTTCACCTTTATCGCCCACTAAGTGAGAGAATTTTGCAGTTAAGTCGCCTGTGCCGCCGGCCAAATCGAGCACTTTCATGCCAGGGCGGGCGCCAGAGACTTCAATGGTGTAACGTTTCCAAAAACGGTGAATGCCAAAGGACATCACATCGTTCATTATGTCGTACTTAGCGGCAACAGAATGAAACACGCCGGCAACGAGTTCAGCCTTTTTATCGGCCTCTACGGTTTTGTAACCAAAGTGGGTACTTTTAGATTCGCCCTCAGACATCAATGTGTTCCTATTGTTTTGCAATGTATTAGTTGCGAGTGTAAGCCATCGCCTGCATTTGCTGAATCTTTGATCTATCACTCTGTGATCGAGCTAGTAAACTAACTGCAGTGCCTTAGCTTGAGGCACTCCTGAACAGTCGTAGGATTAAGTGCTTAGCGACCACGTAAAATGGACTGGCATTAGACCACAATATCAGGATTTGGTGAATAGCTTAGCGCCCAGTTGGGTGCAACTGGTTATATTCATTGTGCCAAAAATTGCATGCGAGCCTGCACATAAGCGTAGATAAGCTCGCTTAGGCTTTGGCCAACATCCCTGAATCCGGCTTCAATCCCAGCTTCGTGGCAACTTGGCGCAGCCTCGGCTAAATGCAAATAAGCACATGTACAGTGGCGAGCGATATAACTGACATAATGCGCCGCATCGAGCAATGGCACACCTGCAGCAGTTGAAGCGCTACTGGGCATTTTAGCGATAGCATCGACGTCAAGTTCTAATCCTACGGGTAAACCTGTGTCATTTAGTTTGGCGGCGATTTCAAGTAAAGCTTGGCTAAGGCTGATTTCACGGCGAACCCAAATTTGTTGCAAGCTATGCCAAGTGCCCCCAAATTCGCTGAGTTGGCTTAGGTTTGCTTCGCTGTTTTTTAACTCGTGTAAACCCAGTACATGGTAGCAACCTAAGGCGCCGCGATCGGCTGCATAGCTAAAACCATTGCCGCTGTGACGACCTTCGAGCAGGCGAAAATCCGAATGAGGATCGAGATTCACCGCGGCGACTTGGCGTTGGTAGTGGCCGTAGGTTGCCATCAACAAGCCATAGGCATTGTTGTGGCCGCCGCCGATGAGTATGGGTTCTAAACCCGCTTTTAAAATCGCACTGACGATACGGATAACGCGCTCATCGAGTTGCTCCACTGCATCGCGTAATTCATCTAAGGTGACGTCACTGTTAGCTGTTGTATTGCTCGTAGTTTGTTGCTGCAGATCGGCGGTGTTCACTTGGCCTAACACTAGGCATTCGGCGCCAGAAAGAAAACGATTCGATTGTAAATTGAGCCATTGGCGCATACTGGTTGTGAACGCATCGGTTGCACCGCCGCGGCCTAAATTGGCACGTGGGCCTATATCTTCGCCAACGCCGATAATGGCAAAGTATGCACCGTGGGCTTTTGCAGTCGCAAGTATGGTCTCTAACGTGTGTTCGTGATTGGCCAGATGGACGCATTGGCCTAGCTTAGTTTCGCCAGTTCTTGGGCTGACGAGTGAGGCGATATCGGTATGGGTAAAGGGGATAAATTCAGGCATAGATTGATATTCTTATTCGGCCAGAGTCGAGCTATTGTGGCCAGAGTAGGGCGAGGATTCAATGGGGAAGCGCTGAAAATAGTGAATAAAAAAGCCAGCTTAGCTGGCTTTCTTGACTGAACAGTGAGATTACTCAATGTCGAGTGGTTCAGGTGATAAAATAACACCTGTGTTATCAGCATAAATGTGATCACCGGGTAAGAAAGTCACACCGCCAAAATTGACTGGAATTTCCACTTCGCCCACTGAATTGCCATCAGCACCCACTGGAATAGAGGCAAGGGCTTGAATACCAATGTCTAATTCTTCCAATGCATCCACATCGCGCACAGAACCGTAAACGATAATGCCTTCCCAGTTGTTGCTGACCGCAAGTTCTGCGATAGCGCCATCGATCAGCGCACGGCGTAATGAGCCACCGCCATCAATGAGTAAGACTTTACCTTGGCCATCCTCTTGTAGGACTTCGGTAATTAGGCCGTTGTCTTCAAAGCACTTGATGGTGCTAATAGAACCGCCAAAAGAGCTACAACCACCGTAGTTACTGAACATGGGCTCGACTACATCTACGACATCTAAGTACATGTCACATAGTTCTGAGGTGTTGTATTCCATATTTACACTCCTATTGATCCGCGTTGCGTACAGTTTAGCGAGTTTACGCCAGTATAAAAGGGATTCTTGAAAAGAAAAGTGTTATCAATCACGGTATTGTTGCCACTTGGCTGTTAACACATCTGTAGTAAATTTTCGTCACACTATAGAATTTATTCGGTAAAACTTGATATCGGTCATTAAATAACGGTTTTTTATTACAACTCTGTTGCGCACTTTGGTATTATATCCCAAGTTTAAATTAACTTACTTAACTTAATTTGCTTTAGGGGCATGGACCCCCCGTTACGCTTATGGACGGTAGAGGGCCTTCGAGAGGTGCCTATGGAAGCTGTAAATACGATTGAAATTATTGGTTATTTTGCCTCTATAATGGTGGCGATCTCTCTAATGATGAAGAATATCATTTGGTTGCGATGGTTGAATTTTGTAGGATGCACCCTGTTTGTGGTTTATGGGGTCTTTATTTCTGCTTGGCCTGTGGCTGGGATGAATGCGTTTGTTGCTTGTATTAATATTTACCATTTGACAAAAATTTACCGTGCTAAGGCAAATACTCCCGCCGCAGCCTAAGTTTTATTGGATTGTGTTGCTCTTGAGATTAACGTTTAGAGCAACACAATATTCTGCCTCTGTCCTATCGCTATTCTTAAATAAATCCCTTAGCCCCTGCATAACGTCCCTAGAATCCTTCTAGATCAAAACCTCAGCCATGCTTCTTGTCATAAAACCTTCGAGCAGATGTCACTTAGCCGTCACAGGTCTTTCTTAGTCTCAAGCTATCTAATAGTGCTTTAGCTAATGTGGTTTAGGTTTAATTATTAGCAAACAGTAAATTAGCCGTGAGCAGTCAATAACGAATTCAATCGTGAATAGAGCCTTGGTGAGTCGGTTGGTTTCAGACTAAGCACTCTAAGCGTCGTCGAGAGAATGCACAGATTAACATCGCAGTAAAACTCGCTGGTATGCCAGCAAGGAGCCTGTTTTATGTTGAGTTACGTTGCAGACTTAGATAAGCGAATGTTTTGCCATATCGTGAGCTTCACCCAGCACCATGGTTTATATGCCCATGCAAAGCGGGTGTCAGCGAGTGGCGATGGGCATGTGTATTTATATTTGTCCGTGGGTTTGATGCTGACGCACGCTCAAGGACAGGCTCTATTTAATTTGATGTTAGCGAGTTTTTTGGTTGAGTTACCTCTGTATTTACTATTGAAAAATAGTATTCGTCGCACACGGCCATGCCATGCATTAGTGGGATTTGAGAGTGGTTTTGAACCATCGGATCGCTTCAGCTTACCGTCTGGTCATACAGCTGCGGCTTTTGTGATGGCAACGAGCGTGGCGCAAATCTATCCAGCGGCGGCTCCTGTGGCGTATTTATGGGCTTTTAGCATAGGGGGCTCACGTATTGCACTTGGCGTGCATTATCCCTTAGATATTCTGGCGGGAGCCTCATTGGGGATTGGGTCGGTATTGCTGGTTCATCCAGTGATTTAATTCAAATATGCGCCTGTTAATCATTTCATTAGTGGGAATTCTCCTTCACTCATCAGTTTAAGGATACATAATGCGAATACTCTACGGAGTTCAAGGCACAGGGAATGGCCACTTAAGTCGTGCACGCGTCATGGCTAAAGCATTGATGAAACAAGATATTGAAGTGGACTTTCTATTTTCGGGGCGTAAGCCTGATCAGTTTTTCGATATGGAGTGCTTTGGCGATTATCGCGTTCAAGCGGGAATGACGTTTGCGACGCACTCCGGGCGCGTGAATGTGCCACAAACTGTCCGGCAAAATTTGTCCTTGTCGTTATTTAAAGATATTAAAGCATTAGATCTTAGTTGCTACGATTTAGTACTCAACGACTTTGAACCTGTGTCGGCTTGGGCTGCGCGGCGCCAAGGCGTGCCATCCATTGGTATTAGCCATCAGGCGGCGTTAACTCATCCGGTGCCAAAACTCGGTAGCACTTGGTTTAATGAGATGCTGCTCAATTATTTTGCACCAGTGGATGTAGCGCTGGGGTGTCATTGGCATCATTTTGGCTTCCCTATTTTGCCGCCTTTTGTCGAAGTGGATGCCAGCCCATTCGAACACACGCATCAGATTTTAGTTTATTTGCCTTTTGAAGATGCGGATATGATTGCTCATTTTCTATCTCATTTTAGTGATTATCAGTTTTTGGTATATCACAGCCAACAACCTAAAGGCCAAGTTGCTGAACATATTAAATGGCACGGTTTTAATCGTGAGGGGTTTAAGCAACATCTTGCCAGCTGCGGCGGTGTGATAGGCAATGCGGGCTTTGAGCTTGCCAGCGAAGCATTAACCTTAGGTAAAAAACTCTTAGTCAAACCACTGATTGGCCAGTTTGAGCAGTTATCGAATGTGGCGGCGTTACAACTTTTAGCGGCTGCAGATAGCATGATGAGTCTCGATGTGAACATAGTTAAGCGCTGGCTTAAAACGGCATCACCTAACCCAATTGCATATCCAAAGGTGGGGGATACCCTCGTTAAATGGATTAACGGTGGCGACTGGCACAATAGTCAGCCGCTGTGCCAAGAGTTATGGAGCCAAGTCACGCTTCCCGATACTTGGCGTTAAACAGCGTTGCTGTTCAGATGAAAAGCAACTTAGGCACTAGCTGGCTTAATGGCGTTAGCGTATAATTTCGTCAATTTTGCTGTTAGTCCCTTTCAGCACGTCTATTTTGGCCTAGCCTGGCCGTTAATTATGTTGTTATAAATGAGCCTGAAAAAGTTTACTCAGTACAAGTTACTGTTTTTAATGTTGTTATTACTTTGTGTCCTACTTCCTTTTATTCCAGATCAGGCTTACCACATACCCGGCCCTGATATCGCTAAGCAAAATTTTCATGTGATTGAGTTTAATGATAAAGGTCAGCCCCACGACGAAAGGCAATGGCAAGGTTTAGAGACGCGAATTTTACACCCAGAGCCTGCACAGATCCCTGAATTATTGATTTTTGTCCATGGCTGGCATCATAGCGCTGAGCCTAAGGATGAAAACTTTATTGCCTTTGAGCAGTTTTATCAGCAAATGGCCGCGTCCGATACCCAGCGTAACTTGTTGGGTTTGTATATTGGCTGGCGGGGCGATAAATATGATCCTTTTTGGATCGATGGCTCAGATGATGCAAAAAGTTGGATTGAACCCTTAGATTTTCCCACTATTTTACAGCGTAAACGGGTTGCTAAACGTATCGGGCAGTTAGGTCTATCACAACTGCTGGATAAGCTTGATAGCTTAGTAACACAGCATAAACTGCTGCGTTACACTGTGATTGGCCATAGTCTTGGCGGTGCTGTTGTTTTGCATGCGAGTAAAGATCGCATCAAAGCCGCCATTGATAATCAGCAGGATAATCCTAATTTATTCTTACTGTTAAATCCCGCCGTACCTGCTAAAGAGTATCAGCCATTAGATACGTTGGTGAGCTTAGATAGACAAAAACCGAGTATGGTGGTGTTGCAGTCGAAGGGGGATTTTGCAGTGAAAGAAGCCTTCAATTACATCAAGGACGGCGAGCGCGCTGTCGGGAACTCTTGGGCGATTACCCACGATATTGACAAATGCTCTGGTGGCAATTGCACTACACCAATGAAGATGCCGTCGGCCTTGATGGCGCATGATCAAATTCCTGGCTGTATGATGACGCTACCTCAATCAGGCTGGAAAATTCGTGCTCGCCTGCAGGCTCGTCGTACTGTGCAAACCTGCCCCGATGCCAATATGCAAGCCGTATGGGTACTGGCAGTGTCTGACGAAATCGTCTCTGGGCACAATGGCATTCTCACTCCAGAGCATGGTAAAGCCTTGTCTGAGGTGATGCGTATGATTGATTTATATCGAAATCAATTACCTAAACATGCGGTGGAAAGCCCTGCGAACCAAGATCTCGGCACCTTAGCGCCAGAGTCAGAAGCTGCAACATCTATCGAAGGTGAAACGCCTGTGCCACAAGAGCCTGTGATTATTGTCGAGCCTTTACCTGAAGAGCAAAGCTCACCGACACCTAAGGTTAATGCACCATTGCAGGAGCCAAACGTATTACAGGAACAAGATAAGTCTGCTGCGACTGAGGCGCCACCCGCGCCAATTAAAGCGCCGGAATCAAAGCTTGAGGCTAAGCCAAATGACGGTGCAGAACCTCAACCTAAGGTTGAAACTGAAGGCATAAAGTGATTGAGTTTTAAAGAGCTTAACCTTGTTTTGAAAGTGCTTTCAATGTGTGTTCCAAACAACGTAAAAGTGCTTTTTATTTTTAATAAATGGTTCATAAGTAAATTTATTTTACTCATTAAAATTAAAAAAATATTTCGACATTCATCGTCAAGTCTTGCGATGGAGTGCTAAGTTCGGTAGGTTAACTTGTAAATTGAAATAAACTTTGGCTTACTATTTATTTAGAGTCATTGGTTTGAGTGAATAAGTATTATGAATATTAATGTTATTAACCACTTAAGTGCTATCAGGGTTAGTGGTTATTAATCAAAAGATAATTAGTGATAAGGCATTATTTTAATTCATTAAACAATGGAGTGTATATGAAGTGTTCAATTTTATCCGCCTTGGTTATTTTTGCGGTATCAAACTATTGTTTTGCAAAAAGTCATAATGTGTATGGGGATGTGCAAGTTACAGATATAAAACCAACGAGTGGTTTTATTTGGGAACGTGAAAATAAAAGTGCCCCGCAATATCCAATGGAACTCGCTCGTTCGAGCATTGCTGGTTGTGCTGTAATGTCTTTTGATATTTCAGAGTCGGGTAAGGCCGAAAATATCGAAGTCGTTAAATCTGTTCCTCAAAAATCGCTGGGTAAATACTCAAGTCAGATATTAAAAAAATGGAACTGGGTCCCCACTGCCGCTACGAACGTAATGACTTCTGAAAGAAGAACCATAAGGTTAGATTTTTGTATAGGCAATGAGTCGACGGAACAATCTCAAAATGCCTGTAAGCAACAAACGCAATTAGTATGTGGCTAACGGTAACTTAACTATTTTAAGTAGTAAGCAAGGCTTAATTGCCTACTACGGATTTTTGGTTTGCCACCTGCGCCAAGTAAAAGTGATTAGTGCGGCGAGTATTAGGCTGACCATGGCCCATGTGGGGTACTTATGTTGGTGGTAAAACGCCAGCATGGGAGCGATTTCATCGCGGATTAACACTGGACCTAATCCAAAGAGTGCCATCCAAATGCTGGTGGCGAGCGCATTGCCAATCACAAATTGTTTTAGTGGCATTTTAGCGAGACCGCAGCCGATAAACATAAATTGTTTTAATCCCTCAACAAAACGACTCAGCACTAAAGCGGCGATGCCATATTGACCAATAACGCCATGGATTTTGTCTTCCAATTGCGGTTTTATCCAGCCCTTCTTAAGCAACACATCACCAAAGCGCCAACCGATGAAATATCCCAAACTGTTACCGCATAGTGCACCGCAAGCAGCGACGATTAACACTAGTGGCAGTGACATTTGCCCTGTAGCGGCTAATAAACTGGCGACAATTAATAAGGATTGTCCTGGCGCCGGAATGCCAAAACCCTCGACAGCAATCGCGAAAAATAGCAGAACATAACCATATTGCTGCAGCCAAGGCGTGAGTTCGGTGATGATATGTTGTAGCGCTTCTGGCATAGATGAAAGTGCTTAAATCAATGGGATGATTGGGCCATCATACTCGCCAACTTCTCTGGCTGGATAGATTTATGAGCAAAGTTTCATGCCAGTTTTAGTTAGTGGCGGTGAATAGGCGTAACGCAGGGGGGCAGTTTTTACCTGAAATATAAAAAAGGCCGAACTCAGTTCGGCCTTAATACCTGTACTACAGTCGTGACGATAAAGCGACTAGGCGAATGCTGCTTGTAGCTGTGGTACTACTTGTTTCTTACGGCTTAATACGCCGTCTAACCACACTTTGCCATCGACGGTATCTTTACCGTAGGCACGTTGGGTCAGCTGCGCATCGTCAGACACAATCAACAACTCTGAACCTTCTTTCATGATGTCAGTCAGCAGCAATAAAACGCTGTGGCGGTTACCTTCCACTTTGAGCGCTTTGATATCGGCTTCTAGCTCGGCCTTGATATCGTCAAATACTGACAGGTCGATCACTTCTAACTGGCCGATACCGACCAAGTTACCGTTCATGTTGAAGTCTTTAAAGTCACGCATAACGAGGTCGCGTGCTGGTGTGCCTTGTACGGCTGATTTCACTTTGAACATTTCCATGCCCAGTTCTTTGAAATCTTCAACGCCGGCGATCTCAGCTAATGCTTCAACGCAGCGAATGTCGGCAGTGGTGCAAGTGGGTGATTTGAAAATCACGGTATCGCTAAGAATGGCGCACATCATGATGCCAGCGATATTTTTAGGGATAGCGACTTGGTAAAAGTCGAACATCATCTTGATCACTGTGTTGCTGCAACCTACTGGGCGGATCCAGCATTCTAACGGGGTATCTGTGGTCAGATCGCCTAGCTTGTGGTGATCGACAATCCCGACGATAGTCGCTTGGGCGATATCATCCGGTGCTTGAGTCAGTTCTGAATGGTCAACGATATACACTTGCTCGCCAGCGTAGCTGGTTTTGTATTCCGGTGCTTCGAAGCCGAAACGTTCCAAAATAAAAGCAGTTTCGGGTGACAATTCACCTAAACGTGCGGCAATGGCTTCTTCACCGATTTGGTTTTTTAAATAGGCTAACGCGATAGCACCGCAGATTGAATCTGAATCGGGGATCTTGTGACCGACAACGTAAATGGGCATTTCAGGGACTCTCCTTTAAATTTGTGACAATTTTAGCAATATTTGGCTTTAATCGGAAATAGCCAAAGCGCATATCACTGCGCTCTTCAGTTGCTATTTCTCTAAAAATCGAACGCTCAGGTTCGGCAAAGATGGCTTAAGGTTTAGATCTTCACTTTTATCACGACTTTACGCACCGCCGTGGCGATATCGCCTGTGCCGGGCATATGCATGTCACCGGGGAAAAATAATGCAAACATGCCTGCTTTGAGTTTGATATAAGAGGCATTGGCTTGGTTTGCCTCGTAATCAAACTCGGCGTAATCGTGTTTTTCAAAATAGGGTTTCGAGGGTGTTTGCTCCGCTAGTGGCAAGTAACCAAACTCTTCTTCACCGCTGAAAACATATTGCACATCGATATATTTTTGATGAACTTCAAAGGGTTCTGTCGACTTATGCTTGGTGTGATAGTCATTCACTATCACAAAAATATTGTCGCCATCGAGGGGATAATTGCCTACGGGTAGCTGACTAAAGTCGGTCGTCGCTAGATGTTCTAATGCAGTCGCAAGCCGAGGGCTTAAGGATTGATAAATATGGCGGTTTTTTAAGGTATCGACGATCATCGGCTACTCGACATGGTGGAAGTGAAATGGGCGAATGGTAAAGATTATAATCCGATCACCACAGTTAGGACATAAGCTTTGTCGATTGGAAGCAGGTCTAAACATGTCGGCATAAAAAACAGGCCATTGAATGACCTGTTTCTACATCAAGTATTATTAAACTTAGCTAAAACGGGTTTAGTAAGTGTATTTGGCTTCTAAAAAGTAGTAGCCACCATTAAAGCCAAAGGGGGTATTGGTTAATGGGTATACAAAGATACCATTGAAATTATTGTTATCTGGTCGTTTTTCTGGATACACATCAAACAAGTTTTGCACCCCAGCGGTAAAGCTTAGCGCATTGGTGGCGGCGTATCTTACCGACAGATCCATCACCCATTGATCGCTATAGTTTACATCGCCCGTTGAATAACCTTCACTATAGTCACCAAAGTAGTTTAAGCGGATATTGGTTTTAAAATCCCCGAGTTCATGGGTCAGCCCAATACTGCCCGTGTTATGCGGCGTAGCAGACGTCATGCGGGTTCTTTCTATACTATCAAAGAGTTTCTTGTCTAATCCGCCTAAAATAGACGGTAGATTGATGTCTTGGATCTCGGTTTTATTATAGGCATAGGCTAAGTTCGCCCGTAAATCGCCCCAAGTGCCAATATCAAAGTCTTGGCTAACAACAAGATCGATCCCGCGAGTTCGGCTATCGACGGCATTGACGAAGAAGCGTGCTGAATCAGCATTGGTACCTGCTAGTGCGGTCGCAACCGCGGGGCTATCAGCGGGTCTTAGAGCGCCAGATAAAATGATGCGGTCATCAATCTCTATTTGGTAAGTGTCGAGCGTTACCGCTAGACCAGTGTTATTGGTATAAACAAGACCGAGACTAAATGATTGCGATATTTCAGGTTCTAGTTCGTTAATTCCAAGCGCCTTTGTCACTGGTGATAAGGTGTTGAAGGTGCCTGATTCAATAGGAACCAGTTGCCCCGTCACTGGATCGGGATTAAACAACGTCGAGATATTGCTGAAGTACAGTTGTTGTACGCTCGGCGCTCTAAAGCCTGTATTGATCGTGCCACGCAGGGCTAAGTTGTCGGTAAAATCGTAACGACCCGCGAGTTTCCAGCTCGTGTTGCCGCCAAAGTCAGAGTAGTTTTCGTAGCGCAGTGCCGCCGCCCAGTAAAACTCGTTGGTTAATTGGTTTTCAAGTTCGGCATAAATGCCTGTGTTATCGCGCGTTTCATCAACCTCAGACTCAGGGGTAAAACCGGTGAAACCTTGGCTACCCGCCGCTTTGCCATTATAGCCACCATTGATATACGAATCTTCTTCTCCGGCTTCAATTTCATAGCCGTTTTGGCGCCATGAAACACCGGTTGCAAACAGAATTTCAGAATCGTTTATAAAGGCAAAATAACGGGAAATATCCAAATTGATATTGGCTTCACGGGTCGATAGCGTTCCTGCGTCGAACTCGGTAGGAGTTTCAGGACCTAAGGAAGCATTTAAGGTATTGACGATATTATAGTTAAATGAATTTTTACCATATCCTACTGAGGCATCAATGTCCCAGTCACTCAGGTTGAATTCATAGCCTAGGGTAAGAGATGAATCGATAATTTTGGGGTTAATTTGCGGTAAAAAACCGTCAGGATACACTTCGGGTAAGTTACGGGCATCGAGAGCTAAACGGTAAAAAGCACCCGATTTAGTTTCACGTTGGCTAATACCACCAAAGGCATACAGTTTTCCGTCGGTAGATATTGGCTGAGCCGCATTGATAAATAAACCGACATTATCATATTCGGCATCACCAACGTGGTGGCTCTTACGGTTAAATGTCGCTTCGCGCGGATCTGCTGAGCCATCTGCTAACTTAGGGTATTGCTGCCGTGGATCTAATCCTGCGCGGTTTGTGCTGTCTTTGTGATGCGCTTCTAGGGCGACATTCACAAAGCCATCGTTACTTAAACTTATGCCGTGGTTTACACCCACACGCCATTGCTCGCCATCACCTATGTAGGTTTGTCCGGCTTGCGCCGAGACGCTTCCCCCTTGATCGCTGTCCTTGAGTACCACGTTAATTACGCCAGCAATCGCATCTGAACCGTATTGTGCCGAGGCTCCATCTCGGAGAATTTCAATGCGTTTTATCGCTGTCATTGGAATCGCATTTAAATCGACGTTAGAGGAGCCTTTTCCCATAGTGCCGCTTAAATGTACTAGAGCAGAACCATGGCGACGCTTGCCATTTACGAGTACTAAGGTGTGGTCTGGCGACAGGCCGCGTAAGCTCGCGGGGCGCACCGCATCTGAACCGTCAGTCACCGAGGAGAATGGAAAGCTATAGCTTGGCGCCGCAAATTGCAGCGCTTTAGCGGTTTCGGTCATACCTGTTGATTCGAGTTGTTCGGCAGTAATGATATCGACCGGCGCAACACTGTCAGTTGCCGTGCGTAGTGCTATGCGTGAGCCTATGATCTCGATTTTTTCGAAGCCGGTTTGTTGCTCTGCGGCTTGGACTGCTGGAATAACCAATGTGGATGACACTGCCAATGCGATAACGGCTAGACGCATAAAAACCTCTCAATGATGTTTGTGACCCAATACTCGAACTTAGGTGTGCAGATAAAATAACAATCTGATGCCGAGAAGGTTATCACTGTAACAATTGTTACATTAAGACGTAAATATGCTAACTCAGAGCCTAGTGTTCTAAATAATATTTAAAATGCAGTTGAATATATTGATGAAAACCTCATTATCGACCTGCGTGCTTTTGAGGCTTTGTACGGCACAATACACGTTGTCGCCTGCACATTGCGACTGAGTTAAGTCGATGATATGAATTGTTTATTGACGTGCGCCATCGTGGTTTAATGCGTTATTTTGCTTTAATGGCATTGATTTGAAGGAACACAGATTTGTCAGCGTTACGATTTCTCGCGGGAGCAACGGCATTTAAGACCTTGGCAGAACAAGGTCTTAAATCTGAGCATTTTACCCAGCTACTTGCCGCCTCTGGTGGACCTAAATGGCTTGGTATCGCTGGGTTAGAGAAGTATCTGTTTGCTGAATTTTTCAAAGACAGGCAAACGCCTTTATATACATTAGGCGCTTCCTCTGGGGCTTGGCGTTTAGCGTGTTTGGCGCAGCAAGATCCCCTCATAGCCTATGGTCGCTTAGAGGATTTTTATATTGGTCAGCGTTACGACAGCATGCCAACACCGCAGGAAGTCAGTGCGCAAGTTAAAGGCGTAGTGCAGGGCATTTTAGGGGAAAATGGTGGCAGGGAAATCGTTAATAACGCTCATATTCACAGTCATTTCGTCGTGTGCCGTGCTAAACATTTAAATCGTTTAACGGCAAAGCTTCCGCTTGCGGCGGGGCTGGCGATGACGGCGGCGACCAACTTAGTGAGCCGTCGGAGTTTAGGCTGGCATTTTGAACGTGTGGTCTTTAGCCAACAAGCTGCAGCATCTCCCTTTTTGCAACTCAACGATTTACCCAGTCAGCAGGCCGAATTAACTGAGGCCAATGTCGATGCTGTGATGTTAGCAACGGGGTCGATTCCGTTGTTGCTAGCCCCTGTGCCGCAAATTGAGGGCGTTGCCGATGGGCAATATTACGATGGCGGCATTACCGACTATCACTTCGACTTGCCTTTATCCCACGCAACTGGCTTGACGCTGTATCCACATTTTTATCCAACGATCAGCCCTGGATGGTTCGATAAATCCTTGAAGTGGCGCCAAGGTCGAGCCAATTATCACAATGCACTCGTGTTGGCGCCAACGGCCGAATTTGTGGCTTCATTACCCTTTGGTAAAATTCCCGACCGCGAAGATTTTAAACAACTGGATACGGCGCAGCGGATGCAATACTGGCGAACAGCTGTTGCCTTGAGTGAACGTCTGGCCGAGGAGTTTGCCGAAGTTGTTGCTAAGGGAAATGTGCTGGAGCGACTAGAGCGCTTTTAGTTTTAAGTGAGGTGGTCTAGAAAACGGGGTTTAAAATGGCTGGTTTGAAATGACGGGTTTGAAATGCCCTGATTTAACCTAGTTGGGTCGCCAATTTATTTTTGCACTCAAGGGCTTCAGGAAGGAAATTATTCCACCTGCTACACTCTAAGGTAATAAGGAATACGAATGCATTGATATTCGTTTCCTTCTATTTGAGGGGCAGGAGGTTGCTATGCAAACACGAGAAATGGCGTTACTCATGCGCGATGCCTTGTTGTTGCCACAGGGACGGGTAGAGGTTCGTGTGGTCGACCCCGGTCATCTGCGCATGGTGGCCGATGTCTTTAAAGGAAAGTATGCGCTCGCCTTTGCCACCATCAGACCCCGCGGCAGTCCGCCCTGTTATCCCACCGCCACCCAGTGCGACATTATCGATTTTAATCAGCTAGAAGACGATTCACTCAGCATAGTGCTCGAAGGGCGCCAGCGCGTCAGCATCCTCTCGGCAGCGCAGGACAAAGATAAGCTGTGGATGGCGCGCACTTTACCCTGCCGTAACTGGCAAGAAGAGCCGATTAAAGGTGAATTTGAGCTAATAAGCGCTGCATTAGAGCAATTTTATGAGGTGAATCCCGATCTGTTTGAGCTCTATTCCCAAGTGCATTTAGAAGATGCTGCATGGGTAAGCCAGCGCTGGCTCGAGGTTTTGCCCATGTATAATAAAGACAAACTCGTGTTAGTGAATCAGCCAGATTGCCACAAAACCTTGGACTTCGTGCTGCAACTCATCAAGTCCCATGTGGACTGAAAAACCACAAAAAGGCTAGAATAGCGGCTTTCTATAGCCGCTTTTTTTGTGATATGACTGCATCTGCCCGCGCCGCCCAACCTTCTTACATAGTGCTTCCTGTGAATGTCACAGATAAACCCACAGTGTTTGCCTTTCTCGCACAACATTTTGCCCGTATAGGTGAAGATGTATGGCGTCAGCGGATCCTCGATGGAAAAGTGCATTGGCGGGATGGCAGTTTGATCGCATTGGACACTGAATATCGCCCTGCGGCGCGGGTGTATTACTACCGTGAAGTGCCGGTGGAAGCGAAAATCCCCTTCGAAGAACAGATCCTATTCCAAGATGACAACGTTATTTTGGCCTACAAGCCGCACTTTTTGCCTGTGACGCCAAGCGGCAACTATGTGAACGAATGTCTGGTGCATAGACTAAGATTGCGAACTGGCATTGATACTATCGCGCCCGCTCATAGGCTTGATCGTGAAACCGCTGGAGTGATCCTGATGACTGTCGCGCCTGAAACCCGCGCGCTCTATCATCAACTATTTATCGACGATGCGATTCGTAAAGACTATCAAGCGATTGCCAAGTTGACTCCTGAGATTATTGAACAATATCAACAGGGCTGCTTAACTTTGCCATTGCACTGGACGGTAACAAACCGTATGCAGCCGAGCGACCCGAGTTTTACCATGAAAATCGTGGAAGGCGAGGCAAATACCCATTCCGAAATCAGTTTAGTGGCCATAAAAGGCGATGTCGGTTTATTTCATTTGAGCCCGATTACCGGCAAAACTCACCAGTTGCGGGTGCATATGCAAAGCTTAGGTATGCCATTGTTAAACGACAGATTTTATCCAAGCTTATTACCTAAAGGGCCGGATAACTTTGCGACGCCTCTTAAGTTGATGGCGCAGCGGTTACGTTTTATTGACCCAGTGAGCGGGATGCACCACGACATGCAATGTCAAGGTTTTGAGTTTTAGTCAGCGGAAAGCATTATTTCCAGTCTGTTTAAAGGAAATAATCGGGTGCAATTGTGTGCTTGGCCCTGTGATGGTATGAATACAATCTGCAGTATCTGAGTCTCTGCCATAGGGAGCCATATTACGATTGTTTAAAGGAAGTCCATTATGACCAAATCTGCGATCTTCTCTATCTTGCTTTGCGCTGCAGTATTAGTGGGGGCCATGTATTTTGGTGACTGGACTAAGCAGCCTTATCTGAATGACATTGCCGCCGAGATCCGTAAGGCGAGTGCGGTGATTGAACCGAAGAAACCAAGTTCGTCTGGCACATCGACAGCAGAAGCCGATGCCGAGCGGGATCAAAGCCCTAAGATCATTTGGGATCAAATGGCGCATGAAAAACCATCGAATAAGTCGCAGCCAGAAGCACTGATTTTCAATCAGGCTCAGCCAAAACCTGCCAAAACCGATGAGGCGTTATCCAAAAATACGCCTTTGATGGATTCTGGCTCTGGTGCCACTCAGCCTGAAACGGTTAAACATAATAAACCCGTTTAATTTGTTATTCCTGTTTGGGTGGTTCGAACAGGGTTTCGCTCATATCGCCATGTAAAACCGCAATTTTTGTTGGTGCACCATCATCAGCTAATTCCAACATACCTATTCCGCTTTTATTCACTAGACGTTTACTCGGCTCACCATTTGGTCGCCTGCCGCGCAGCAACATACGTTTACGTTTTGTCAGCAAGTTAAGTGGTGAAAAGCGGCCATAAAACCAGCCATTGAGTTTATCGAAAATCGGTAACAGCTTCTCAGGGAAGTGATTTTTAATACCGCTGCAGGTGATTTGGTAGATGTTAGGGCTACTGCGTCTAAAACGAATACTGATGTCGTAACTAAAGGAGTAATGCACATCGCCGGAGAGGATCACAAACTCCTCTGGGGTTTTACGGTGCATAAAAATACTCAGTAGTGCATTGGCGGCGCCCGGGTGGGCCATCCAGTTTTCAGCGTCTACTAACAGGGAACCGCCGATCAGAGTGGCTGTGCGCTGCACAGCTTCAATCAACTTGACCCCAAACATGGGGGCAGGAGAGACGATAATGACCTTCGACTGGCCGAGTAACTCTTGCTGCAAATCCATTAACGCCTCCCAATCCATCAAGCCGGAAGGTTTTGCGAGATTAGATTCACTGCGCCAGCGGCGGGTACGGGTGTCGAGCACGACCAGTTTGGGCGAGGACTCTAAGGTGTAATGCCACTGCTCAAATTTAAGTAATTCGTCGATGAGCAGATCCTGACTTTCGCTTTCTTGTCGCGCAAAAAACGCATCGAGCAGCGGGCGGATATCGGCGGTAAATTTATCAGGCGCGTTGCCAAGTCCTTGGAATAAGGTGTAGCCGATTAAGGCATTACCAATGATGCGTTTCGAAAATGCGTGTTCGTAGGCCGCTTGTTCCCATTTAGCCGTCAGGTTCCAATCATCGGTGACGTCGTGGTCATCAAACATCATATAAACGGGAATGTGCGCCATAAAGCGCCTGACTTGCCCCTGCCCAGCTTTAAAGCCAAGCAAGTGTTGCCACTCATTTTGCCAGCGGGCGGTATTGGCGGGTGATAAGCCGTCGACATCCTTTGAGATATTCACTAATTCCCACAGCTCAGGTGACCAAGTGAGTAAATACAGGGCGATGATTTCATTTAGGCTGACCAAATGATTTACGGCGATGGAGGAGGTAAAAATGGGGTGATTGCGATACCAACGCCAAAGCGCGGTTTTGGCCGGATATTGGGTATGAGGCAACAGGTTTTTATGCCGTTGATACAAATATGCGGGCTGATAATGAATGTCTTCACTAGTGGTGATGCTCGCGCCTTCAAATTGCTCATGTTTAAGACCAAGTAAATTGATGACTTGCCCTATGGCGCTTAACATAGGTCCCGCAACATCATCAATATAGACCTGATCACCACTCATTATGATAAGTGCAGGGCGATCATCCTCCGCACCCCTGTTGATTATCTTGGCTAAATGGGTATCTGCGGCGACCAGTGCATCGTCACTGTGGTGATGCGGATTGCGGCAGGAACCGTGGAATACTTGGGTTAATTCAGGGGTAAAACGTACACTTGGCGTCGACGCATCGCCGTAGTTTAGCTGGCTTATCGTGGCAAAAATATCACCATGCTGAGCGGCAGACACTTGGTAAGGTGTGACGATATTGGGCGCGAGCAACTCTTGGCGCGACAGTATTATTAGATATTGATGGGCATGTTGCCCGAGTGGCACATAGTGTAAATCGGCATCCTGCAACAGGTACTCTTGCTCACCAAGACGCAGCTTAAGTTCAGTTAATGGCTCACGACTTACAAACCACAGGGTAAAGTGTGAGGCATCGCAGTGGCGCAGCATGGGGCCAGCTAATATCAGAGGAAGTGTCGTACTCAAATTCTGCCTATGGGTATTTGGGTTAATCTTGCATGAGTTAACCCTAAGTAAGTTTGGTTTAGAAGAGTAAACAAGTGCGTTGAATATGAAAAGCTTTTAGAATTGTTAGCCATAAATATGCGTTGAAACTGAATGGGGCGATATGGCTAAGATTATGGTCACGGGGGCAACAGGGCTACTCGGCAGAGCTGTCGTAAAACAGCTTGAATTAACAGGACATGAGATCATCGCCACGGGTTTTAGCCGCGCAAGTGAACGAGTGCATAAACTCGATCTTACCGCCCCTTTGGATGTCGAGGCATTTATCGCCCGCGAGCAACCGCAAGTGATAGTGCACTGCGCCGCCGAGCGTCGCCCCGATGTTTCCGAGCAAAATCCGCAGGCGGCATTGGCGCTTAACTTAACCGCCAGCCAAGCCTTAGCTATGGCAGCTAAGGCCAATAATGCTTGGCTTATTTATATTTCCACTGACTATGTGTTCGATGGCACTCAACCTAAGTACGCTGAAGATGCAGTCACTCATCCGGTTAATTTTTATGGTGAATCTAAGCTAAAGGGCGAAGAAATCGTGCTAGACACTAGCGCTGATTTTGCTGTGCTACGCTTGCCAATCCTTTATGGCCAAGTAGAAAAACTGAGTGAATCTGCTGTGCTAGTGCTGGTTAACCAATTGATTGAGCGTCGCGTTCAGGGGGTTGATCATTGGGCGATACGCAGTCCAACCTCGACCGCCGATATTGCCCAAGCCATAGACAAGATGATTGCACAACATATTGTAGCGCCAATAGTGCAGGGGATTTATCATTTTAGCGCCGCCGAGACTATGACTAAGTATCAGATGTTGTTGACCTTAGGAGAGATTTTACAACTCAGTACAGTGCACTTAACGCCTGAGTCTACGCCGACAGATAACGCCAAGCGGCCAAGGGATTGCACCTTAAGCTGTGCGCGTTTAGCTGCGCTGGGGATTAGTTCTGAAATCAATTTTGCCACTGGCGTGCGCCAAGCATTAGAACAATCGAGTGGTGCACTTGCCACGCTCGGACTCACTCTGTAGGAATCGCCATGGCTAAGATCTTAGGGACCAGTCTACAGGCTGCCGACCAAGTCGCATTACTGCGAACCTTAGGTTTGTTGCTGCAAATAGGCTTAACCACGTTTGCCGCCGATACTTTTGGTCTTAGCCTGCAAATGGAGCCGTTAGTGCATGTGTTAGTGCTAGAGGTGTTATACCTTTCGCTCACATTGGCGCTACGTAAACCCTTATTTGTTAAGGAGCGCGGCCTTTTTATTGCGCTCAGCTTAGACACATTATTTTGGATATCTTGGTTGCACTTTTCCGGCGGCGCGACCAATGCGTTTATTTCGTTATTACTGTTGCCGATTGCACTTGCGGCTGTGACTTTGCCAATCTGGGCGCCTTGGGCACTGACGGCAATTTCAACCTTTGCCTACAGCCTGATGATCTTTACTGTGCCCGAATCCCCTATGCAGCACCACGGTATGGACATGAGTTCCCACTATTTAGGCATGTGGTTCAACTTTGTGATTTCAGCATTGGTGATGACAACCAGCGTGGCGTTAATCACTAAGCGTATGCGCCGCCAAGATGCGCAGTTAGCCTATATGCGCGAAGGGCAATTGCGTCAGGAGCAACTCTTAGCCCTAGGCACAGTATCGGCGCAGATGGCACATCAACTTGCCACGCCGCTCTCGAGTCTGAGGTTATTACTCGACGAAGTAAAAGAAGACATGAGCGATACCTCGATAACGATTGTCGAGATGGAAACTGCGTTAGGTCGCTGTGAACATACGCTTGCCGAGTTGAGATTAGCGACGGAGTCGATCCGCGATCGCCGCCAGCGCCCACTAAAGATCATTGAGTTGGTGGACAGTTTGAAGCAAAAAACCTTGTTGTTAATGCCGCAAACTGAACTGAATTGGTTGATTACTTGTATGCCAGAACAACTGGCAGAGCAAAGTATTCTGACTGATATGAGCTTAACGCCAGCCATCATGGCCTTGATTGAAAATGCTGCCCGCGCCAGCGCCGAAACCATAGGTGCGCCGCAGGTGGATATCAGTTTAGATATAGCGCCAAACGAAGAGCAGATCTACTTGCAGATCCGCGATTATGGCACTGGTATCGCGCCCGATTTATTGCCACAGTTGGGCACCTTACTCATAGAAAGTCCCAAGGGTTTAGGGGTTGCTTTGCTACTCAGTCATGCCAGTTTAGAGCGTTTGGGTGCAGAGTTGATTTTGGCTAATCATCCCCAAGGTGGCACTGTGGCACAAATTCGTTTCACTATATTAAGGGCGCCGGCGCCGTCTGTATCACACAAGACTAAGGCTAGTGACGAGGTAAGTTCATGAAACGTTTGTTGATTGTAGAGGATGACCTTTCCCTTGCGAGTATTTTAGGCCGCCGATTAACACGCCATGGCTTTGAATGCCGATTAACCCATGATGCCAGTGATGCGCTGCTGGTGGCGCGGGAGTTTCGTCCTAGCCATATTCTTTTAGATATGAAGCTTGCCGAAGCCAATGGCCTAGGGTTAATTGTGCCGCTGCGTCATCTGCTGCCCAAGGTGACTATGGTGTTACTCACCGGCTACGCCAGTATCGCCACTGCGGTGGAAGCGATTCGTCTCGGCGCCGATAATTATTTAGCTAAACCTGTGGATACCCAAACCTTGCTCGCCGCACTGGAAATGGATGGGCATTCCCATACTCTTCAAGAAGATGAAGTCGACGATTCGCCACTTAATCCTAAGCGTTTGGAGTGGGAGCATATTCAGCAAGTGCTCAATGCTAACCAAGGCAATGTGTCCGCCACGGCTCGCCAATTGGGAATGCATCGTCGGACGTTACAACGTAAATTGCTGAAGAAACCAGTGGGTGAAAGTGGACATTTGAAGTAACGATTCATCCACGTGTGGGCAAGGGGCAAGGAGCAACAGGCAACAGCTTAAGGCAAACCTTATGAGGTACTGAGGCTGAGCTGTTTGACCATAAAAAATGCCACTCAAAAGGGCTGAGTGGCATTAACAAGAAAACGAGAAGTGAATCGATGAATTAGCGCTAGGATTTTACGCTAGCGCCACTGCACGATTAGGTTATGCGATTAAAAATTAACGGTTTCTTCGTTTGAGCAAGGGCCGTTAGTTTCACATACTTTATAGGTGAAGCTTGCGCCAGCTAGGTCGGTGAAACGGTCAATAAACGATGAGCTGCTTGAAGTACCCACCGCAACACCGTTACGGAAGATAGTATACTCATCAGCGTTGTGACCTTCCCATTCGAGTGCAACACGTATGCTACCGCGACGAGATTTGTTCGCATTTTTTACTGCCATTTCTAATGCGACTTCAGGGACTTCAACCGCAAATTCTGCCGAAGTGCTTGCTGTTGCGCCATCGTTGTCAGTTACAGTCAGTGTGACTGTGTAGCTGCCTGACTCGGCATACTGATGATTGACACTCGCACCTGCGGCATTTGTACCATCACCAAAATCCCAGTTCCATGATGTCAGGTCGCCATCGCTGTCAGTACTGGTGCTTGTGAAGCTGCCGTTGCCGTTAGCAAAGCTTGCAGTAAAGCCTGCAGTTGGAGCTTGGTTTGGTGTGTCATCTCCGTCATAAGCACCCACTAGGCTTACACCTGTGTAGCTGCTATAGCCGCTGACCATCACCCAATAAGTTCCCGTTTGAGCAGGATCAATAGCACAGCTTTCGGCATTACCTGACTTGTATGGACGACAGTCATAGCTGCTAGACGTTGGTGCTTGACCAAATTTAACATACATGTCCGCATCACCTGTGCCGCCTGACATATTGAAGCTCAGGTTAGTTGCACCGCTAGCGACATCTAGTTTGTAGTATTTTTTGCTACCTGACGCACCCGCTAAACCTGTCACAGCAACACCGTTGGCGAGCTCAGTGGCTTCTGGTGGTGGCGGTGGTGGTGGCGTTTCACAAGGTGTGATACCCACAGCGGCAAACGCAGTAACCACATCGTCAGCACTTAAGCCTAAGTCAGTTGCGGCCGATTTAACACCACAGGCGCCTTGCCAGAATAAGCTGTCCGCCGTCCAATATAATTGGTTAGCGACTACAAATGTTTGGAATGCTTTGCGTGTATCCCAACCTGGTAAGTTAGCTAAAGTGTAGAAAGCTTTATTGAATACACCTGAACTGTGGTGCACATCGATGCCATCATAGTAATCGTCGATATGACCGATTGAGATACCGTCTAAGGTTGGATCTGCCATGTAGCGCAGTGCACCACTGCCTTTAAAGATATCGGCGCCGACTAACCAGTCGTTTGTGCCGTGCATGTAAAATTCAGCGGCTTCACCCGCCATATCTGAGAAGGCTTCGTTCATGCCGCCAGATTGATCTGCGTAAACCAGCCCTGAGTTTTGTTCAGTGAAACCGTGACTCACTTCGTGTGCCGAGACATCTAAGCTCACTAATGGGTGGAAGGTTGTTGCGCCATCACCGAAGGTCATAGCACTGCCGTCCCAGAAAGCGTTTTCGTAGTTGTTGCTGTAGTGAACTCGCATCGTTAACTGAAAGGTTAACGGTGCAGTGTTGTACCACTCGCTATACATCTTGTAGATCACGTTGCCGAAGTAGTGCGCATCGTTTAATGGCGAGTAAGCACCGTTGATCTCTTTGACTGTATTGCGCGGACAAGTATAAGAGAAGGGTGTGGCGCCTGATGTGGCACCGTTTAGGTTAACGGTTTTCACGTTAGGTGAGTTCATGGTGCAAGTGTCACCGCTCACTTCAACGTCTAAGCTAGAAAAATCAGTACCGTATTCGTATTGGCCAGTCTTAATGTTACCGCCTGGACCTGTGCCGGTTGCAGCATGGTTAATCCCTTCCCAACGCTTAATCACTTCACCTGAGTGCGCGTCAACCATAGTGAATGGGCGGCTTGGCTCATCGCCATATACTACAAATGAAGTCACATAAACGAGGCGAGTTTTAGCGGCATCATCGAGGTAAAGCCATAATTTTGCTTGTTTGTTTTCAGCTTTTAGGCCTGCAACGGCTTTGTCAGACTTGCCACGGATCGCAATATCTAACGCTTTGTTAGCCGTTAGAGTGGGTTTGACAAAATCAGCCGACTTTTCAATATTTTTTAATACGCGGCCAGACATGTCGCTGTAAAAGCCCATGCTCGATTGTGACGTCGCAACAGAGAAACCATAAACAGGTACGCCATGGAAATATTGTTGTAAACGTTGTTTTTGCTTGCCTTGACCTAGGTTGAGTTTTTTCTCTACTTTGAGTTGGCTACCTGCGTCTAAGCTGAACTGAGACACTAAGTTATTGCTTGAAGACGCGCTTCTAAGAGTACCGACATCGACAACATCGGCAGCAAATGCGGATGTGCCTAAAGTGGCCGACACAGCAATGAAGAGTAGCGACAGTTTTTTGTTTAGCATCATGCTTGAAATCCTTTTTCCGTTTTGTAAATAACGTTGGAATGCCATACTGCTTAACTGGCTCGGGCGAGCGTTTTTTATTGTGATTTCTACAGGGTCGTCGGCATCCCTCTGCCATGGCCGCATAGAATGAGCTGTTGCTCAGGCGGGAATTCTCAGATTTTTATTCTGTGCAAAGCGTGAATAACCGCATGACTCTAGATGTTATTTAAATGTAAAAGTGTTAACAATCGTACAAAGGAACTATCTTCAACGTTCATTTAGACGCTTTTAAATCTGAATTAGGACTTTTGGGTAATAGCGATTTAGCCAAGCGGAAGGGTGATGCACTTGAGTGTTTTAAAATAATTTAATGATTTATTTCAATTGTTTATTTTTCAGTGTTCTTGAAAAGGCTTGATTAAGGATGGGGTGTGCGTTGGGGGCATCATCCTATCAAGGCGTTAAAACCCTCGGCTTTGATTTATTAATTTAGAAAGACTCCATCGGAGTTGCCGCTGCTTGACTTGCTCTTCAGCTTATTTCACCAAGGTAACTCTGTGCCATCGTAGGCAAAAAAACGCCCTGTTTGTGCGGGTGTAGCATTGGCAATGATGGGCAGTAAGCAGTTTGCGACATACTCAGGTGTAAACAATTTGCCTTTGGGGACACTCTGTTGAAATGGCTGAGATAATGGCGTGTCTGTCGTGCCCGGATGCAGAGACAACACCACGCCGTGTTTCATGGTGCGTTGCCACTCAATCGACAGTGTTTTGAGAAACATATTCAGCGCAGCTTTTGAGGCGCGATAGCTGTACCAGCCACCCAATCTATTATCGGTAATGCTGCCGACTCTCGCCGATATCACGACAAATCTTGCCGAGCTACTTTGTTTTAAGGCATGGCAGAAGTGTTTAGCCAGCATGACACTGGGCAGGGTATTGAGCGTTAAATTGTGCTGGAAAAAGTCGATATCCAGTGACTGTAGGCTTTTTTCTGGCCCTTTATCTTGGTTGTGTAAAATCCCGACACAGTTAATAATCCAATCTAATTCAGTGAGTTGTTCACTTAGCTGTCTAATCTCAGCTTCATTGGTCACATCTAATGCATGCCATTGGATTTTCTCCTGCCTGTCTTGGGGAAGATGATGCCAGTAGGTGGCGTGCACTGTGGCGTCGGGATAGCTTTCTTGAATTTGCTTAACCATGGCTTTGCCAATACCCCCACTCCCACCGACGATAAGTACTTTCATAGCAAACTCTCCCTATCCAAATATCTATATCAAAATCTTTATATCAAACTCTTTATATCAAACTCTTTATATCAATGAGTCACGCTTAACATTACTCAGCTACAAACGGTTTAGGTGAACGAGGTTGTGCTCGGCTGTGGCTAATATGGCACTTCTTACGGACTCGTCCATTTTGTCCCAAGTCTGGTATAGCATGCCGATCCTAGGATTTTGTGACAATCGCGCGCGGTGTTTGTCCATAAAGCGCCAATAAAAGCTATTGAACGGGCAGGCGAGTGTGCCGCTGCGCTCTTTTATCTTGTAATGACACCCGCTGCAGTAATCACTCATTTTATTGATGTAGGAACCGCTGGCGGCGTAGGGTTTAGTGCCGACAATGCCGCCGTCGGCAAACAATGCCATGCCGCGGGTGTTGGGCATTTCAACCCATTCGATGGCGTCAACATACACGCCTAAATACCACTCATCGACTTGATTTGGCTCGATTTCGGTCAATAAACAGAAATTGCCGATTACCATTAAGCGCTGAATATGATGGGCGTAGGCAAAATCTAATGATTGAGATAAGGCTTGTCGCATGCAGCTCATCTTAGTGTCGCCATGCCAAAAATAATCGGGCAGCGTCCCATGGGCATCGAGAGCATTAGTGCTGGCGTACTGCGGCATATTCGCCCAGTAAATGCCGCGAACGTATTCTCGCCAACCTAATATCTGCCGCACAAATCCTTCGACTTGGGCGATATCAATCTCAGCATTCGTTTGATAACTGTCGATGGCCGCATTGATGACTTCTAACGGGCTGATTAATTTACTGTTAAGGCTGAATGATAGTCGACTATGGTACAAGCTCCACTTAGCAGGATGTTGCGCTGTCATGGCATCTTGAAAACGGCCAAAGGAAGGCAAGCAAACCTGACAAAAATACGTTAATAGTATGAGGCTTTGCGTCCGGTTTATCGGCCAGAGTAATGGCGCATCCATGCGACCCATGGTCGGAATTTGGTGACGCTCAAGCCGAGCGAGGATCTCAGTCACATCGAAGCTAAACATTAATGGCTCAGGCAAGACTTTTATATCCTGAGTTTTAAGTTTTTGACGGTTGCTGGCATCAAAGTTCCACTGCCCGCCGAGTGGTTTCCCGTCATGCATCAAGATGTTGTAACGCTTACGCATGCGGCGATAAAAGTGCTCCATCATAATGTGTTTGCCGACGGGGAACTGCGCATCGATTTCGTCAAAGGGCAAGATAAAGTGCTCAGTATCGACACAGTTCACCACGGCTGTGTTGAGTTTAAGCTGACTTAATTGCTCAAGTAGGCGGTATTCATCAGGCCTTTGGTATTCAAACTTGATCGCGCCAACCTGTGTCACTTGATGTTGAATTAGAGTCAGTAGATCGCTATAGCCTTGGGTGCCATCATGAGTGTCATCTAGATTCAAATAAAGCACTTGATGCCCTTGCGCACGCAGCTCTTTGGCAAATTGCGCCATTGCCGCAAAGAAGGCACATATCTTTTGCACATGATGGGTCACATAAGTGTTTTCTTGGTGCAGTTCTGCAATCACATACAGCACTTGATCATCAACGCGGTTAAACCAAGAATGCTGGGCATTGAGTTGATCGCCTAAAATTAACCTGACTGTATGGAATTGCATTAAGTGGACTCTGGTGAATGACTTTCGCGGTTAAACATTTCGCGATGGGATATTGCAGGACATTACGAATTGGGTTGCAGTGAGGATCACAAAGCAGGGTATTTGTCATGATTTCGACAAGGAGGTTTATCTAAACTTGGTTTGATAGCTTTTAAAGCAAAGTCAAAGTCGGGGGCTTCACCCCTTGATTTCAATCAAGAGCCCTTGCCGAACAACGTCGATGTCTGACTGCCAGTTTGCCATCCTTGGCTCTCGTTTGTACCGCTGTTTTCGCAGCACTCACCCTAGCGAAGTTATATGCATTAACTCTTTATTTATAAGCAGGGCTTCGTGCTTATTCAAAATCGCTAACGCTTACGGTGGTACATCCACTATTAATTAAATAAAGAATCCGAAAGCTAACTCGGCATCCATGCCTCGCTCACGCGATTTTCTTCAACGCCCTTCAGCAACTTCGCAGGGGAAGGTGAACTTCTGAAGTTTTAGTGTTGTTTGTTAGTATTTAAAAAGAGTACTAACACTCCATTTTTAAAATTTAACAATGGGAGTCTAAATAACACGAGCTAATTCATATAATAAGGATGGTGGAGCACGTTTTATAATACAAAAATGAGATTGGTATCCTTAGATATAAAAACATCGGCCTAGACCGATGTTTTGGGGTTGTCTGATGCAATAAAATTCACATAAACAGTGAGATAGCTAACCACTAATCCCAATATACAGTATAGACATGATAGCCAGCATACGGCTTAGGAGATAATTGATGCTCGCCATAGGGCCAGCCTGTCCCCATTCCATCTGCCGCGATTCCTTCAATCCATTCTTCCACTTCCGCCAGAGGCGCACAGGTAAGAATATGAATGTTCTCAGCTGCAGGCCATAGCTCATCATCCTCAAGTGCTTCGGACCATTCATCGTGCATCCCAACATAAACACCTTGCACATCTGACCTATGTTCGATTTCTTTCAAGCAACGATAGATTTCTTTGATGGATGGTCGACCATAACCCCAATTATTGGGTGCGATAGACTCTTCATCTTCGTTTTCTAAAAAGTACTCATTTAATGTCACTACCGGACAGTGCTCTGGATCGGCGGTCGATAAGGCGCTTAATTTATTGAGTAATTCCGTTCTCGTTGTCACTGACAATACTCCATTTCTAAGATTTGTTTCCAGCGAAGGTTTAACTGTTTTATCACATATGCAGGGCTAATAATAAATCTGGCCATCCATTTTAGAGCAACAATATAATGCACTTTCAGGTTGCCTACAAAGAAGCTGTTTTCAAGACACCCAGCTTAAATGGCGTGGTAGTTAACCTCCGACTATAAGCATTAAACAAGGAGGTTTATATGCCGCGTCCTCTCATAACTCAGATAAGCCTTGAAGACACTCCCTGTTACCATTGCTATAGCCGCGTTGTGCGGCGTGCTTTTTTATGTGGCGATGATGCCTATTCTGGGAAAAATTATGACCATCGCCGTAGTTGGGTTGAGTCACTACTGTTTGAACTTGAAGCCGTTTTTGCTATCGATGTTGTAGCCTTTGCGGTGATGTCGAATCATCCGCATATGGTGCAGCGGGTCGATATCGACAGTACCAATCGTTGGACTGACCGCGAAGTACTTGAGCAGTGGCATAAGTTATTTAAAGGTGATGAATTAACGCAAAAATCCGTTCAAGGAGAGCTAGTTGAGGCGCATGAGGTCAACCGATTAAAGCATTCAATCGCAATTTATCGCAGGCGATTATGCGATATTTCATGCCTAAGTTTTCAAAAGAGCGCGATGTTTGAATGAGCTAATAGCAAGACAAGCAAATCAAGAAGATAACTGTACAGGCCGCTTTTAGGTGGGACGGTTTAAATCACAGGCCTGATTTGATGAAGTTGCTGATTTAAAATGGTAGGTCTGATAATTTTCATTCCATTATCCTTGACCATGTGATCGCGGTGTTCGCGCTTACTTATGCTGCAAATGGCGTCATCGAGCGTTTAGGGATAACTCATTTTTAAATCAAAGTCGGCGAGTCACTGGCGTAATAGTCTTAATCGTTGGGTACATTGTTAAAAAAGTTATTATTTTATAGTATGTTACTCAATTTTAATGCGTCACTTAACGCAGCAGGAGCTTAGTTTGTATGCGGGAATATGATGGGATTGAAAAGCGTTATCAAAGACCTGATGCCGATTTAGCTAAAAGTTTGATGATTATCGAAAATTTATTGGGTTTTACGCCGCTAGAGGATAGGTTGGAATTTGATTTGTCTTTTTGGGCTGGCGGCTCAGGTGTATTTGATAAGTTGGCGGTTTCATGTTCTGTGACTCCCGAGCAAATGGTACTCGCGCAAGATAAGTTGAAACTCTATTCCCCAGAGGCGGCGATAGCATTGGATGAATGGCGTGATGATTTTATTTGGTTAGTGGAGGATGAAGACGTTTGTACCGATGTGCTGGTTAGGTCGGCGCATTTTATTAATGAGAATAAAGCGCCATTTCAAGATGTTTGTCTTAAAACGCAGTCTATTTATTTCGCTTACATGAGTGATGTGAATGGCTGGACTGCGGTATGGGGTCAGCAAGATAGGCTCAATTATGCTTATTTCTGCCAAGGATAGCCTTTATCTTTAAGTGATTACCGACAATCGCCAGTTAAGTGTTATTTACCAGTCCGTAATCAAGGGCGTAGCTTTCAAGCTTGGCATCGAGATCATCTAGATCTTTATAAAACTCGTCATCGAGCTTATCGAGTACGCTGTACAGGTCTTGGTTATCGGTTGCGGCTAAACGACGATCTCTGTCTATTGGTACTGGCTTTTCGCCAAACACGGCCTGTTTTGCTTGGTGCAATAAGTTTAACGAGTGGCTTGCTCCCATTTGGATAAGTCCACGCTCAGCGAAGGCGTAATGCTCACCTGAAGAGTTGTCGAAATACTGAATAAATCCACCATTATAGACCTCGCCAGATAAGCCGTTCACCGCATAGTAGTTTTGTTCCTCTGGTCTAAGCGTATAAAAACCTTGATCTTTGTTATGTACCCTTAAAACAAGATCTCGCCAAAAGGCTCGAAAGGGACAGGTTTTATCGAGTTCACGCTCTTGTTGGTAGTATTCCTTCGCACGCTCGAGGTTTGCACGTATGCCATTTTTGCAGGGCATGCATAAACCCTCATTTTTCTCGGCGGTACTCGGAAGGATTAAGGTGTTACATTCTTGGCAGGGGATTTTTTCCGACATGGTCTTTCCTTTGATACTCAAGTCAGTAAGAGAACTCACAGCTTCACAAGCTACCCATTGTTAAATTCTCTGTTTCTAGAGTTTACATCGCACAATTAAGTGTCCATTTACCTAACGTACTAGTTGTACTTTATGTTCATGGCGATCAGCGGTTCGCGTGAGGCTTTTTCTGCGCGTAGGCGGGCGAGGTATTTTTCCCATAGATCCACTTGGTGGGTGGCGAGATCGTAGAGCACTTTCCACGAGAATAGGCCTGTGTCGTGGCCGTCATCGAAGACGATTTTCACTGCGTAGTTACCGACGGGTTCTATGGCACTGATGTTGACGTTTTTCTTGTGGGTGACCAGCTTTGGATTACCGTGACCATGCACTTCGGCCGAGGGCGAGTAGACTCTGAGCATCTCGCAGCTGAGCTGATATTGCTCACCATTATCGAAACTGATTTCTAGAATGCGCGATTTACGTTTCAGTTTAAGATCGGTGACATTGGGCGTTGCTGTGGTCATAGGTTGGCTACCAAGAAAATGCTAAGGATAGGATAACGACTCATTAAAATAACACCTGACTAATGTAACCACTCGCGGCCAAGGATACAAAGGGTAAGCGAGAGCCTTGGTCAGGCTTTTTCGTTTAAGTCACACTTTTGCATTTGAGTCGTTTACCGCCAAGTCGTTTGAGCTTGGCGGTGAACGGTTTAGTACTAGAGGATAAAGCGGCTGAGATCTTCGTCTTGGACTAAGTTGTCTAAGTGGGCGCTGACATAGTCGGCGTCGATAACAAAGGCGGAGCCCGATTTTTCCGATGCCTCGTAGGAGATATCTTCCATCAGCCTTTCCATCACAGTGTGTAAACGACGGGCGCCGATGTTTTCGGTGCGCTCGTTCACTTGCCATGCGGCTTTCGCAATGCTGTCGATACCCGATTCGCTGAATTCAACTTTCACGCCTTCTGTGCCCATCAGCGCGATATATTGCTCGGTGAGCGAGGCGTGTGGCTCGGTTAGAATGCGTTTAAAATCATTGGCTGATAATGCATCTAGCTCGACACGGATCGGTAAACGACCCTGTAATTCAGGAATTAAATCCGACGGTTTAGACATCTGGAATGCGCCAGAGGCGATAAACAGTATGTGGTCGGTTTTTACCATGCCGTGTTTTGTGGTAACAGTGCAGCCTTCGATGAGCGGCAGTAAGTCACGTTGCACGCCTTCACGGGAAACGTCTGGGCCTGAGGTTTCGCCGCGCTTACAGATTTTGTCGATTTCGTCGAGGAACACTATGCCGTGTTGCTCAACCATTTCAATGGCTTGTTCTTTTAAATCTTCTTGATTGACCAGTTTGGCGGCTTCTTCTTCGATCAATAGCTTAAAGGCTTCTTTGATCTTCATCTTGCGACGTTTTGCTGGTGCTTGGCCCATGTTTTTAAACAGACTTTGCAGCTGGTTGGTCATTTCTTCCATGCCTGGAGGCGACATGATTTCAACACCAATTTGCGGTTGGGCTACATCGATATCGATTTCTTTATCGTCTAATTGGCCTTCGCGTAGCTTTTTGCGGAAGACTTGACGGGTATTTGAGTTGGAATCGGTTTCAGTGCTTTCCCAGTCGTTTTTCGGCTTAGGCAACAGGGCATCGAGAATGCGCTCTTCGGCATTTTCTTCGGCGCGTTGGCGACATTTGCCCATTTGCTGTTCACGGGTCAGCTTGATGGCGATATCGGTCAAGTCGCGGATGATTTGCTCGACTTCCTTACCGACATAACCCACTTCTGTGTATTTAGTCGCTTCGACCTTGATAAAAGGCGCGTTCGCCAGTTTGGCTAAACGGCGGGCAATTTCAGTTTTACCAACGCCCGTTGGGCCAATCATCAGAATATTTTTTGGGGTGACTTCTTGACGGAAATCCGCGTCAAGTTGCATCCGGCGCCAGCGGTTACGCAGGGCGACAGCAACAGAACGTTTGGCCTTTTGTTGGCCAATAATGTGTGCATCCAGCTCGTGGACAATCTCACGGGGGGTCATTTCAGACATAATATTCCTCACGGGCTGTTTAGTAATTGAGTTCTTCAATCGTTTTGAATTGATTGGTGAATACGCAGATATCCGCAGCAATAGTCAGGGATTTTTCGGCGATTTCTAAGGCTGACAGTTCAGTGTTTTGCAATAGCGCAAGGGCCGCCGCTTGGGCATAGTTGCCGCCCGAACCAATGGCGACTAAGTCGTGTTCTGGCTGAACGACATCACCATTACCTGTGATGATCAGCGAGGTTTCCGCATCGGCCACGACTAACAGGGCTTCGAGTTTACGCAGCATACGGTCGGTACGCCAATCTTTGGCGAGCTCAACGGCCGAGCGTAATAAATGGCCTTGGTGCATTTCGAGTTTGGCTTCGAAACGCTCGAATAGGGTGAAAGCATCGGCGGTGCCGCCTGCAAAACCTGCCAGTACCTTGTTGTGATATAAGCGACGCACTTTTTTGGCGTTACCTTTCATGACGGTATTGCCTAGGGAGACTTGGCCATCGCCGGCGATGACAACTTGATTATTACGGCGTACTGATACGATAGTGGTCACAATGAATCCTCTTCTGGCCCGCAGCAAAAGTTGCGGTGGATGATGGGATATATATGGGGATGGATGACAATAATTCAAGTAATCGCGGCAAATGCCAAAGGAGTTTGCGATCTTTCGCGCTCCTTTAGCAATAAAAATAAGCGCTTATTGGGAAAGGGTGGATCGACCTACAATAGTGCGGCCATCGAAGGGATAGTATTTAAGATCCCAGTTTTCACTGCCGAAGCTGCGATCGTCAGAGACATAGTTGAAAATGCAGTAAGCATTGGGATCGGTAATGTCGACGGCACCATACCAGTAAACAATGTCGACATTGGGAACTGTGCGCCAAGAGTATTGATCGGCAATGACAAATTCATTATTAGCCAAAAGACCTTGCCATAACTGACCACAATAATCGCCCTGCAATTTAGCACCGGCATCAGCGGTTGCAGTCTCTATTCCCAGTGGAAATCCTGTGGTGGTCGAGTCGAGTTTTCCATCACCATAACAGGCGAGATCTTGGGTATAACCTGAGTGACCGCCCGCAAGCCAGCAACTGTGATAAAGCTTAACACCAGAGGTAAAGGCCGCAAATGTGGTTTTGGCTCTGGTATCGTGAGCATCTTGGCCTAGGTTTAAAAACCGTGGTGCTGCGACGACGGCCAAGATCCCAAGGATGATAATGACCACAACCAGCTCAATTAATGTAAAACCCTTCGATGACTGCAAACGACTCATATTGCTCACCTATTTGTTAGAGGACAATATTCTAACGGAACTTTGATTTGCAATCAGTAAGCCATTGATAATATTTAGTTGTTTAACATTGCTGTTACATGGTTATGCAGCAAGATGGTAAGCCATCACTTCACCCTTCAATACAATCAGCCGAATGTAAACGGCTTATAAAGCCATTTTGTCTATAACACGATAGCGGGTTTGTACGTAGCCATTGTCGTACTGCTGCGTGTGAATTGGCATTAATTGAATTGCTTGAGCTAAGTCGCCAAAGAGGGGAATACCTTTACCCAGTAAAGTGGGGATGCGAGTGAGCGTGAGTTCCTGAATTAGCCCTGCCGCTAAAAAGCCTTGGATTGTTTGGCCGCCATCGATATAGAGATGCTTAAAGCCACGGGTTTTGAGTTGCTCGCTAATGCTTGCTGCATCGCCATTTAGCACTTGCACGTGCTCACTTAACGCCGACGGTACTGTTACACCGCTGCGACTTAATACAAACACTGGGATATTCATATAGGGCCAATCACAATCGAAGGAGAGGACTTTTTCAAAGCTTTTTCGTCCCATTACAATCGCATCGATAGTGTCGATAAAGGTATGATAACCAAAGTCTTCATCGGGATTAGTACTGGGGTGCTGATTTAAAAAGTCGATATCACCATCGGGCGTTGCGATATAACCGTCGAGGGTCGCGGCAATAAAAACGGAGGCTTTCATTCATCTTCCTTAATGCTATTTTCGAGCGTGTTTCTCTAATGATTCTTTCAGTGCCTGTTGTTGAGCGAGGCAGTCTTGTTTTGCTTTGCCTGACATATCGTTACACATTTGACCTTTATCTGGGCCTTCCAATATGGCTGCTGCGACATATATAGCAGCGTCTGTTTTGTTACAATTTTGGTTTTCAGCAGGATTGTTTTCCGTGCATTTGTCACTAACGAGTGTACTTTTAACACAGCCACTCAGTGAGCCAACAATGAAGAGGCTAAGGGCGATAGAGATAAGAGCTTTAGACATAAATTTCTTCCTTGATAGAGTTTTGGTTTTAGTTAACTGTTATCGACTATGTCTACACAAGTAGCTGAATGGATTGTATTGAAGATAAGTAAATTTATCGTATTTGAAGCCGAGGTGCGAGGTTTGTATATCAAAACAAACTAATAAAAATCCCCGAGGGTATAGTTACCCTCGGGTGGAGGTTCAAAAAGCAGTGGATTTCTTGAGCGCCTGCGGGGCACAAAGGAAGGAACCTATGGCGTGATTGTGCGGGCTGCTACGATATTTAACAAAGCCAAATGCACAAACTGCGACAGCTTGTCGCAGGTTGGATGAAAATTGTGTAGTTACGGTATCTTGAATGGTCGGGTAAAAAGGGTTTAATGTTTAAATCCTTATGCGCGGCTAGAAGGCTTAACGATTGTTTAGTGACCACGGGTGATTGACTTATAAGACAGAGTTCAGATTGCCTAAGTGTTGCACTAGCTCTGCCATATTGTTCACTTCGAGCTTTTTCATGATTTTTGCGCGGTGTACTTCAATCGTGCGCAGGGATAAAAACATCGCCTCCGAGATTTGCTTGTTAGTCATGCCTTGGATCACATGGGCTAACACTTGCTGTTCGCGCTCAGTCAGTTGGTCAAACTTATGCTGCAGACTTTGCTGCTCGAAGGCCGCTTGGCTTTCACGCTGCGCCTTTTCAATCGCTTGTACTAATGCCTTGCCGGACACTGGTTTTTGAAAAAAATCGCAGGCCCCCTTACGAAAGGCGCTTAACGCCATAGGTAAATCGCCGTGGCCAGTGAGAAATATCACGCCTAGCGGACTGTGGGTTTCCAGTAATTTTTGCTGCACTTCTTGGCCGGTGATTTCTGGCATTCGACTATCTAAAATCACGCAGCCCGCCTGTGATAATGCACAGTGCTCAAGGAAGTCGCGGCCGCTGTTGAAGGTTTGCACTTGATAGCCAAATTGTCCGAGCATAAAGCCCAGTGAATCCAGAATCGCTTCATCGTCATCGACTAGATAGAGTGGCAATTTTATCGACATGGTGTTCCTTGTGGGGCGGTAAGCATGCTATCAGCTTAAGCTGGGTATGGAGTGGGCTCAATTTTAAGCCTAGGTCTTGGGAGATACATCACTAAATTAGCCGATTCCCTCTGGGCATAAACCAGAGTTTGGCAGCATTTCACAGCTTGATTTTTATCTGCGAGCTAAAATCGTTCCATGACAATGGCATATAAAAGTGGGTAATAGAGACGATGACGATTGACTCTTGGTGTAAAGCGATATTGATGGGATTCTTGCTGAGTATCATTGGGCTTAATCCGTCCTATGCCAACGAAGCGACAGAAGTGAACCATTTTAGAGTCGGAGTGCTGGCAAATCATGGCGTGTTACAGGCCAAGCAGCGTTGGCAACCTATGATGGATTACCTCAGTGAGCAAGTGCCTAATAGTCATTTTGAAGTCGTGCCTGTGGATTTTAATGGCATGCGTAGTCAGTTACTTGAGCATGATTTGCAGTTTATCGTCACGAACCCTGGGCAATATCTGCATCTAAGTAACAATTTCCCGTTGTCTTGGCTTGCGACAATGAAGAGCCGTAAGCATCAAGGCAGCACTTTTACCATAGGCGCGACCATTATTGTCCGCGCCGACAGCCCTATCCGCACCTTGCAGGATTTGCGCGGGCGCAATGTGGTCGCCAGTGATCCGCAAGCTTTGGGGGGGTATCAAGCGGCCATGGGGTTACTGCATAAAATGGGTTTTTTACCCGAACAGTTTTTTGGGCAAGTGCGCTTCCTCGGGTTCCCGTTAGAACCGCTTATCTATCAAGTCAGAGACGGCAGTGCCGACGCCGCAATAGCGCCTTTTTGTACCTTAGAGGAAATGATCGCAACGGGTCTTGTTAATCAGGGCGATTATCGGGTTATCCATCCTGCAACGCCTGCAGGATATGATTGCGAGGTGAGCACTCAGTTATACCCAAACTGGTCATTCGCTGCGGCGGATACGGTTTCTCCTAAGCTGACTATGGCGATTACCCGCGCCTTATTCGATTTACCCGCCGATCATATTGCAGCAATTACCGCCGATACTTTGGGCTGGACTGCGCCCGTAAGCCAGTTAAAAGTGATTGAGTTATTTAAAGAATTACAACTACAGGGAGCATCACCACCACTTTATCAAACCGTATACAAATGGATGGCAAAAAATAAAGAATGGGGTGGTGCACTGTTGTTAATTTTCATTATTTCCACCATTTATCACCTGTGGCTTGAATATAAGTTTCGCCAGAAAAGTGAGTTTTTAGTTAGCACTGAGCGTCAATTAAAGGACAAGGCACTGCAGCTTGAGCGACTGCAAAGTGCGGCGATTCTTGGGGAAATAGGTGCAGGACTTGCCCATGAACTCAATCAACCCATAGCCGCCATTACCCAATACAGCGAAGGTGCCATGCTGCAACTGGAAAGGCTTGGGCAAGATAATCCGGAACTCTATGATGTACTAGGTAAAATTAATGCGCAGTCGATTCGCGCCGGAGCGGTTGTGCATCGTATTCGCGGTTTACTCAAGCGGCGTCAGGCCAAGACCGAACCTTTAGATCCGACATTCCGCAGCTAATTTAGGAATAAACTACCTCATAGAATCTACCGAGTAATTTGAGTAGTTGTGTTTGGTGATCTTGAAGTCCAGTGATGAACCTTTGGCCGTTAATCTCTAGCGTATCTATGCCTTCGAATTGCAAGAAGACCCAACGTGCCGTCGGTCTGGAGGTCGTCTTGTTCTTTACCATACTTGGGAAGAACGCTTCGGTTTGTGCGAGTTGTTCTCTGATTTTGTGTTCTAAACT
>NZ_JAKKRV010000024.1:0-48170 GCF_025653985.1 Shewanella sp. SM69 | reverse complement strand
ACCTAACTCAGTCAAGGTCAGTGTCTTACATTCAATCAGTGCCTTAGAGGCCAGCATCAAGCTGTTTAATCGTTTTAGGTGAAGTTCTGGGCAGTATTGGTGTAAAGAATGTTGTAGGATATTGGCTTCGCGCATCTTGTTGTCCAAGTGTAGTTTTTAGCGAAACCATTTGATCATGCAACAAGATGCGCTTCCACCCTAATTTGATGATTTATTTGTAAATCATCAGGGGATTCTTCAGTATTTAGCATCGACGTTTCGAGCCGATGCGGGGGTGGTGATCAGTGCCTCCCACAATCCTTATTACGACAATGGCATTAAGTTCTTTTCTAATTCCGGTACTAAGTTAAATGATGCGCAGGAACTGGAAATCGAAGCCTTGTTAGAAAAGTCGCTGAACCAGAATGCGATGCAGTGTGTTGCCTCGGAAAAGCTCGGTAAAGCGCGCCGTATTGATGATGCTGCCGGTCGTTATATTGAGTTCTGCAAAGGCACTTTTCCAAATCATTTGTCTCTAGCGGGATTGAAGATTGTTGTCGATAGTGCCCATGGTGCTGCATACCATATCGCGCCTAATGTTTACCGTGAACTTGGTGCTGAAGTGATTAGCATCAATGACAAACCTAACGGCTTGAATATTAATGATCACTGTGGGGCGACGCATTTAGACAGTTTGCAAACAGCGGTTATGGTGCATGAAGCTGATTTAGGGATTGCGCTCGATGGTGATGCGGATCGTGTCATGTTTGTCGATCACAATGGCCATGTGGTTGATGGTGATGAGATTTTATTCATCCTTGCCCTGGCAGCCCAAAGCAAAGGTGAAATGACGGGTGGCGTGGTTGGTACCTTAATGTCAAATCTTGGCTTAGAGCTTGCACTTAAGCAGATGGATATCCCTTTTGTTCGTGCAAAAGTAGGCGACCGCTACGTAGTTGAACAGCTTAAAGCGACTGGCTGGCAATTTGGCGGTGAGGGTTCAGGACATATTTTGAGCTTGCAGCATGCTTCAACGGCTGATGGCATAGTTGCATCCTTACAGGTACTTAAAGCTGTATTGGAGTCCCAGAAGAGTTTATCTGAGATTAAAGCTGGCATGACTAAACTTCCCCAAGTGTTAATTAATGTGCGTTTAGCCACGGCTGACGCCGATAGCATTTTAGCGACAAATAGTGTTCAGCAAGCTGTGATTAAAGCTGAAGAGATCTTAGGCGACCAAGGGCGAGTGCTGTTGCGCAAATCGGGTACAGAGCCGCTTATACGGGTCATGGTCGAATCTACCGATACTATAATGACGCAGACTCAAGCCGAGTTTATCGCAGAGGCAGTAAGAGCGGCGTAAAGCGGGCGCTTCGGGCGAGAATCTAGGGCGTTGCTTCGCAACTGCTAGGACGCAGCAAAAAGCGCTGCTGCTAGGAGGCCTTCGGCCCTAGGACGCTACTATGTGGCTCTAGGCTTTTAGCTTCTACGAACGCCGCTTTGCGGCTACGGAACGTCACTGCGTGGCGCGAGAATCTAGGGCGTTGCTTCGCAACTGCTAGGACGCTCGCAAACTCGCTCTAGCTTCTACGAACGCCGTTTTGCGACAACCGCAGGGTGAAACAAGATGAAACCCATATCCTACGGATATTCCACACGCGATTACGCTTGCCTAGTCAGTGTTAATAGTTTGATTTAATTAAAAAAAGCCCTATGAGCTCCTCAGGGCTTGTTTAAGCGGCTTTAGGCAAGAGTGATTCAATAACTCATTCTTGGACAAAATTTTATCATTTCAATAAATTGCTCAAAATCCTCAAGATGATGCTGTACAACATGCACAACGATATCGAGGTTGAGTTCTTGATAGTCATGTACTGCGATGTTTCTTAGGCCAACCATCTTCTTTAAGTTGTCTGCAAGCTGCTGATTAATTATTTTATTTTGTGAAAGTAGTGTAAAGCTATCACGGCTACTTTGGGGGATACCCAGTTGTTGTTGGCGGTTAATATGGTTTGCTATGTCGATACTGGCTTCGCAGCAGCGTTGTAAATTGAGGATAACGCTATCTTGCAGGGTGAAGTCTTGTTTGAACATGCTGCCATCACCATAAACTTGTTGGATGCGTTTTATACAGCGTTTGATGGTTGCTATTTTGTTGATAATAATGTCATTCAAAGTGACGTCCCCTGTGATCGTTGGCTGTTGTTTTGGCCGTTGCATCATCAATAATTGCTTGTCTTTCAGCTTGTAGATGTTGGTACATTGAGATGGTTTTCACTGCAAAAATCTCATCATCTTGTCGCGTTCCCCAAAGTCGCTTTCCTTGGGTGACTACCTGCTGACATAACACTGTGGATGCCGTGCGTAAATCAACAAGATCAACATCAGTATCTAACGCTGAGGCGAGTTTTTGGGCAAGTTGCCAGCGGGCGATATTGTCTAAAGTGACATCGGCGAGTACCGCAATATCGATATCACTGTTGCGGTGTTGCGTGCCCTGTGCATAGGAGCCAAATAGGTAGATCAATCTCAACTGCGGGATGTTATCTTGTAGTAAGTTGATGATAATGCTTTCATTTAGTTGTTGCATAGGCCCATTGCACGATTTAATGAATACAGGGTGAGTATATAGCATATAAGGCGCAGCAAAAAGGACGGCCTTCGGCTGGGAGAAACTAGGGCGTTGCTGCGCAACTGCTAGGACGCTCGCAAGCTCGCTGCTCGCTGCTAGGGGCTAGGAATGCCGCTTTTTGCGGTTACAGGTTACGGAACGGGCTGCGCCCTGACGGTGAGTGAGCTTGCGAGCGTTCCTTAATCCTTCCTCCGTCAGCACAGCGTTTCGTAATTCCTGCCCTTTTCTGTCATTTCCGCGAACGACTGCATGGTCAATTTTGTTCCATACAAAATATGACATTTCCACCCTCCATGGTAGTCAGATGCAGGAGGTACGAGCCCAGGGACGGGCGAAGGTAGAATAATGCAGGAGCAATTATCGAGAATAACGCAGGAGCAGTTATCGACGCGGGAATCCACACTAACATCTTTCGGTGGTTTAAATAGTAGTGACTCAAAGCTAAAAGCTGGATCCCCGCATCGATAACATTCAGTTTGGCTGATAAGCCAAACATGACAATTTATCCTCAATAAGTGTAATGTAGTTTGATGTATACATTGTATGATGAGGTTTACCATGAGTGTCTTGTCAGTACGCTTATCCGATGAAATCGAGCAAAAGCTGTTACAGCTTGCCCAGTCAACTGGCAGAACCAAATCGTGGTTGGCCAGCCAAGCGATTCAGGATTATTTAGACCGGGAAGCCTTGGTGGTGAGCAAATTCGCGTCCATTATCTGCCGTTATCGTCAGCACGTGCGCCTTATAGGGCATTAGCAACTCAATCGTCGCTTTCGTTACATCTGCCGCTGACTTCGAATTGACTTTCTTTATCAAATAAAACCGAGTCTTACGCTCTAATAGGGTCACAATAGAGCCCGTTCCATGCAGACCCAATACTGTATCGATTTCCCAGTCGCCAAATCGCTCTCGACTATCGACAATCGCAGGTCTGTCGTCAATCGATACGGCGTTTTTTATGGTAGGAGCTTGTTCTACTTTGCCGCGCCGATAACGCTTATGTCCTTGACGTAAATGACGATAAAGTTTACCGCCACGGCGTTTATCGCGAGCAATATAGCGATAAATCCACTCATGACTGACAGGCTCCTTCACCAAACGCAACACTTGCGAGATTTGCTCAGGGCTCCAATCCAATTGCAGCAAAAGGACGATGCTCTCTATTCGCTGTGAGGGTATCGCATATTTACTCGACTGACGCCTCATTGTGACAGCCTGCTTGTGTGCAATATCAGGCTGATAGCGTGATTGCCCTTGGCATCGTTTAACTTCCCTATAGACACTGTAGTGGCATAGTGAATTTGGCCATCTAGTAAGAAGTGTCTGGCTTTAATCTTAGCAATTTGGATTCTACAAACTTAAAGATGTTAAGTGATACTTTTTCTGAGTTCAGCTTTAGTCATACTAAAGCGCATTCTCATCTTATTTTTCGACTGAGCGTCTAAGATTGATTGATATGTGACTATTTATGCATGTTGTCCTGCATAAACTGAGTTTTGCACGAGTTAGTCACGATAATGCACAAAACACGTCGATTAAGCGCTAAAACACTCTAAAACTGCACTTTAACTTCTATTAAAGTGCATATCTCTTTTCAAATCAGCAACGTGCAATCTAATTCGTATAGATTCTATCAAGCTGACCAATTGTAGTAGACCACTACACTATCGAAGAATTGGAAAATCTATCAAGAAAACTGGATAGAGTAAAACAAATATCTAGCAATGTGGGTTATCGAAATCCCTGTTCTAACAGGGCTAAAATCTGATATTGTTTTACTTCGCCACTTGTTTATTTCATCGTGAACTCTGTTTTATTTGGTGAGATAAAGCGTACCGCCTTCAGCAATTGGTTTCTTCTACTGCTCATACTCACGCAGTTATTATCTGTATTCTAGATTAAAGAGAACGCTATTTATGTTTGTGATTGACCAAATTATTCTGCTGGCCTCAATTTTGATTATCCTTGGTATTTTATCCAGTAAATTATCTGCTAGATTAGGGTTACCCGTCCTAGTGCTGTTTCTTATGGTTGGAATGCTCGCTGGTGAAGATGGTCCTGGAGGCATTGTTTTTGACAATGCACAAATAGCCCATGCCCTTGGCTCTTTAGCTTTAGCTATTATTTTGTTTGATGGTGGTTTACAAACACCTATCGCCTCTATTAAACAAGTATGGAAGCCCGCCTCAGTGTTGGCTACTTTTGGCGTATTGATTACTGCTATCATCACTGGTGTCGCAGCGGCCTATATTCTGGATGTATCACTACTTTATGGCTTGCTAATTGGTGCCATTGTTGGTTCCACTGACGCTGCGGCTGTATTTTCATTACTGCGTAATGCAGGTATTCATATCAATCCACGATTAAAATCTACGCTGGAAATTGAAAGTGCGACAAACGATCCTATGGCTATTTTCCTGACAGTGGGTTTGCTGGAAGTTATGGTTAAAGGGCTTGAGCCGGGGACTGGATTATTGATGTTATTTATCCAGCAAATGGGTGTAGGCTCTGCTGTTGGTTTGACTATTGGCTGGTTATCGGTACGTATTATTAACCGTATTCATCTGACGACTTCTGGTTTATATCCTGTGATGGTCGCTGCTTTAGGGTTGCTAGCCTTTGGTATCGCTGCAAATCTGGGAGGCAGTGGCTTTTTAGCCATTTTTATCGCAGGCGTAGTAATAGGTAATAGTCGTTTTGTATTTCAGCGCAGTACCTTTTTATTTCATGATGGTTTGGCTTGGCTGGGTCAAATAATTATGTTTGTATTTTTAGGCTTGTTAATTAATCCTTCTAGTTTGCTTGGTATTTGGAAAGAAGGGTTAATTATTGCAGTAGTGCTAACCTTAGTGGCACGACCTTTGTCAGTGCTTCCTGTACTTAAACTTTTTGGCTTCAACATACAAGAAATGACCCTAGTCTCTTGGGTAGGTTTACGCGGCTCAGTACCTATTATTTTGGCTATATACCCACTTATTTATGGTTTGCCCGGCGCAAATCTTATTTTTAGTGTGGTATTTTTCGTGGTATTGATTTCAGCGACTATACAGGGCTCTACTTTACCCTGGGTTGCACGTACTTTAGGGCTAACTGAATCGCCACCGTCAACACCCGCTGCGACACTAGAAATTACAGCTTTAGGTAATGTGGATGCTGACATTGTTGAGTATCAACTGGGCGAGAACTCACGAGTTTCAGATCGTCGTTTATCACAAATAGCTTTACCTGATGGTACTGTCGTAGCAATGATTACTAGAGGTAATAGTGTTATCCCTCCACGAGGTTCAACTTTCCTATATGCAGGTGACCATTTATTTATTGTGATGAAACCTGAAGTTCGAGATTTTGTTGATATTGTATGTTCTGGCATTACTGAAACAAACTATCAAACATTACCTCAAGCGGAATTACGTTTGAAAGGTTATACAAAAGTAGAAGATTTATATCACTCATATGGTATTGAACTCTCTGCGGATAATCGTTTGTCGTTAGATGCGTTGCTACGTCAGAGCTTCGCTAATGAACCGATCTTAGGCGCTGAAAAAGATTATGGTAAAGTCAGGTTATATGTTCGTGAAATGGTAGGAGCGAGAATTGCGACTGTAGGTATAGTGCCAACCTCAACCTCTCAAGATTAATCTACTAGCTAACACCCTAAGTTATATCGTTTTCGCCATTTTTCTCTAGTAGGTTACCTCACTGGTCAAGCATAATAAAATCATCTTTCAAATAGAATGCCGAGAAATAGTACTCGGCATTCTATATCGTGACATATTGATTTAATTATTGATTAAAAAAGACTAATGTCCAAGGGACTATATATGCTTGGAGTATTGTGAGCACTCCAATAAAAGTACAGAAAAATAGACTATGCTTTAGAGTAAAGCGGAAGAGGTCAGACTCTTTACCTGCCAAGCCTGTTGCGTGTCTCAGAACCATGCTTCAACGGGTGATGGTGTGGTCCTGATGAAGCGGGATCGCACCGAGCGAATGTGACTAAAGACTCGATCCTTAAAAACGAGGTATTTTGTAAGCTATTCTAATACTGTCCATTGGCCACCTGTTTACAGCAAGTGAGCGCGTTATGTTTTATCTATAATAATATATCGCTATACCTTTGTTGATGTGCAATAACTAATCGATCTTGTGTTCTTTTGGTTAGAGTGATATGTTTTTATATATAATTTTTATTTAGTGATACATTAAGACATATTGAAATGAACTATGTAACAGAGCAGATATTAGGGAGCCTTCGAGACGCTCGGATACGTAAGGGGTTTAGCCAAAGAGAGCTGAGCGCTCGTTCGGGTGTACCGCAAAGCCATATATCGAAAATTGAGTCTGGTGACGTTGATTTAAGAATGTCCAGTTTGATCGCACTTGCCCGCGTACTCGACCTAGAGTTATTTGTCGCACCTAGAAAGACTGTTCCTGCAATTAAGTCGATCATTCGAAGTAGTAACGCGACTCATAATAACGGTCTTAGTGATGAAAGTGAGCCAATGTCGCCAGCATACCAGTTAGAGGAAGACGACGATGACTAATAATGTCTCTACGTTAAACGTTTTGCTCTATGGTGAACCCATCGCAACGATCACTAATGTGGGTAATGACAGAACGCTATTTGCCTTTATGGATTCATACATTAATGATGGTTCACGGCCCGTGTTAGGGCTTGGTTTTAAAGATCCGCTAGGTGGCTTACTGACCAATTTCAAACCTACCCAAACCAAGTTAACCCCGTTTTTCTCTAATCTTTTGCCAGAAGAAACCATGCGCCATTACCTGGCAGAGCGTGCCGGTGTGAACCCTGCGCGGGAATTTTTTCTACTGTGGGTGCTAGGGCAGGATTTAGCCGGTGCGATCACGGTTGAACCGGCCGATGGTGAAGCGCTGCCACCTAATGTGCATCAAGACATTGAAGGTGATACGAAAGTTGAAGCGCCAATGCGTTTTTCATTGGCGGGTGTGCAGTTGAAGTTTTCAGCTTTACAACAAGTAAACGGCGGTTTGACCATTCCTGCTACGGGTAAAGGTGGCTCTTGGATTGTGAAATTGCCGTCGTCTCGATTTGAGGCTGTGCCAGAAAATGAATATTCGATGATGGAATTGGCTCGAATGTTGGGAATGGAGGTACCAGAGACTCAGCTACTTTCTATTGACCAGATTGCCAATATTCCAGAAGGCGTCGGCAAATATGGCAATTCTTTTAAAAATGCTCAGGCCTTTGCGATAAAACGCTTTGACCGTGTTGATGGTCAAGCTGTACATATTGAGGACTTTGCGCAAGTTTTTGGTGTCTATCCTCAAGATAAATACAAAAAAGCCAGTATGCGGAATATTGCTCAGGTTATTGGTATCGAAGGTCAAGATGAGGACATCGCAGAATTTACGCGTAGGTTAGTGTTCAATACGTTAATTGGCAATGCCGATATGCATTTGAAAAATTGGTCTGTGATTTATAAAGACAAACGCACCGCATCGATTGCACCTGCTTATGACTTTGTTTCAACCATTCCCTATATCCCTGATGATAGTGCGTCGCTCAAGGTTAGCCGTAGCAAAAAATTCAGCGATTTCACGTTGGATGAGTTGTCACACTTAGCCGCTAGGGCCATGCTGCCAGAAAAGTTGGTGTTAGATACCGCCAAGCAAACCGTAACAGGCTTTCATGAGGTTTGGGCGAGAGAAAAAGCGCATTTACCACTTACCAAGTCGATGATTGAAGCAATCGAGAGACACTTACTAAGCATACCGCTACGCTAAAATGAGAACAGACACGTACGCATGCATAGGTGTCTGTCATATTAGGTTGAAGATTATGTTTAGTGACTTATTTGTCAATCATTGCCCCCGGTTGATAAGTTAGCAAGAAATTACGCCAGCATGGTATCACTGGCGTTTGCCGTTAACGTGATGCAGCAGAAACTTGGCGAAGAGTCCCTGCTTGCTTAGCCGCTTCACGTGCAGCGATAAGGCGACGAATACCATCTGCTTTACGTTGAGCTGTTGTCGAACTATTTTTTAAAGACATAATTGTCTCCTTCTGGGCCAAATGCACGCCATCTACCAAAGATTAACTGCTTTACGTGCTTTATGACAAGTCGGTTGTAGTACGACCTCTTAATTTATTGACCATACTGTCTCAACATTAAGTGTCCAATGGAATTGGACCAGAACAGGTGGCCCTGTTACTGTAACTCATCCTGAAATCACCCGCTTTTTTATGACCATTCCCGAAGCATCCCAGCTGGTTATTCAAGCAGGGGCAATGGGTAAGGGTGGCGATGTGTTTGTGCTTGATATGGGCAAGTCAGTCAAAATTGTTGATCTGGCGGCTAAAATGATCCGTCTCAGTGGTTTTGAGGTTAAAGATGAAGATCATCCACATGGCGATATTGCCATTGAGTTTAGTGGCCTACGCCCTGGTGAAAAACTCTATGAAGAATTGCTGATTGGTGATGATGTAACAGGGACAGACCATGAGCGTATTATGACGGCTCATGAGATATTTCTACCCTGGACCCAATTAGAGCAAATTCTTAATCGTTTAGATAAAGCTTGCCATGAGTTTAACCATGAGGCGATCCGTGAAATTTTGCTCTCGGCCCCGACGGGGTTTGCACCAACAGATGGTATTTGCGATTTAGTCTGGCAACAAAAGAAATCGTCTAAACCTATTGATGTTAAAGCTAAAGTAGTTAATTTGGTTTCTTAGTTTAAGTCATTTTTAAAAAGCCAAATCAGGTTTGATTTGGCTTTTTTCGTTTATGAGGTTTTTAAGGATGCAGTATGTCTAGGAAGTATTTTGGTACCGATGGTGTGCGTGGCAAGGTGGGTACATTCCCTATAACGCCTGATTTTGCGATGAAGTTAGGTTGGGCGGCTGGCACTGTGCTGGCGTCCACTGGCACTAAAGAAGTGTTGATTGGTAAAGATACCCGTATTAGTGGCTATATGCTTGAGTCGGCAATGGAGGCGGGATTTTCAGCGGCGGGTGTGAATGTGGCGTTGATTGGCCCAATGCCAACACCTGCGGTGGCGTATTTGGCGTCGACATTTCGCGCCGATGCCGGGGTGGTGATCAGTGCCTCCCACAACCCTTATTACGACAATGGGATTAAGTTTTTTTCAAACTCTGGCACTAAATTAAATGATGCGCAGGAGCTTGAAATTGAAACCTTATTAGAACAGGCGCTGCAGCATAATGCGATGCAGTGTGTCGCCTCTGAAAAACTCGGTAAGGTTCGCCGTATTGATGATGCCGCAGGCCGTTATATTGAGTTTTGTAAGGGAACATTCCCGAATCACTTAAGTTTGACGGGGTTGAAGATTGTTGTCGATAGCGCCCATGGCGCCGCTTACCATATCGCGCCGAATGTGTACCGTGAGTTAGGGGCTGAGGTGATTAGCATTAATGACAAACCTAATGGGGTGAATATTAATGACCATTGCGGTGCAACACATTTAGATAGTTTGCAAACCGCCGTGATGGTGCATGAGGCCGATTTAGGTATTGCATTAGATGGCGATGCGGATAGGGTGATGTTTGTTGACCATAATGGCCATGTGGTTGATGGTGATGAAATTTTATTTATTCTGGCACAAGCCGCGTGCCATAAAGGTGAAATGGTCGGCGGTGTGGTTGGTACTTTAATGTCGAACCTTGGTTTAGAACTGGCCCTTAAGCAAATGGACATTCCCTTTGTACGTGCAAAGGTAGGCGACCGCTATGTGGTTGAGCAGCTTAAAGAAACGGGTTGGCAACTGGGCGGCGAAGGTTCTGGGCATATTTTGAGTTTAAAGCACGCTTCAACGGGTGATGGTATTGTGGCGTCTCTACAGGTACTTAAAGCCATTTTAGAGTCAGGCAAACGTCTAGCCGACATTAAAGCGGGCATGACCAAGCTGCCGCAAGTACTTATTAATGTGCGTTTATCATCAGGCAGTGCCGACAGCATTTTGGCTTTAGACAGTGTTAAGCAGGCAGTGGTAAAAGCGGAAGGGATATTGGGTGACCAAGGGCGCGTACTATTACGTAAGTCCGGCACAGAGCCTTTAATCCGAGTGATGGTGGAGTCAACGGATAATCTGATGACACAGACTCAAGCCGAGTTTATCGCAGATGCGGTAAGAGCGGCGTAAAGCGGGCGCTTCGCTGACGGCCTTCGGCTGCAAGACTCTAGGGCGTTGCTCGATAACTGCTCCTGCTTTATTCTCGATAATTGCTCCTGCATTATTCTACCTTCGCCCGTCCCTGGGCTCGTACCTCCTGCATCCATGCAGTCGTACGCAACTGCTAGGACGCAGCAAAAAGCGCTGCTGCTAGAAGGCCTTCGGCCCTAGAACGCTCGCAAGCTCGCTCTAGCTTCTACGAACGCCACTTTGCGGCTACGGAACGTCACTGCGTGACTTACGGATAACGGAACGGGCTTCGCCCTGACGGTGAGTGAGCGTGCGAACGTTCCGTAATCCGTCCTCCGTCAGCACGGCGTTAAGCGTTTTGATGTCTTTAGTCTTTTTTAGTCTTTTTTGGTCTTTAATCTATCGCATGATATGATTTTGGCTTAGTGAATGGGTTTTCTTATTTTCAATTAATCAACTAGGCATCAACCTATGAACATAGAAACAATCAGTTTTTTGAAGAAAAATGCCGCGAGCTTAACCCTCGATGAACCGATGATTATTACTCAAAATGGTGTACCTGCTTACGTTATCGAGTCGGTAGCGGATAGAAATCGACGTGATGAGGCGATAGCTTTACTCAAGCTAGTCAGTTTTGCAAAAAGCGATCAACAAAATGGCCGCACTATGTCATCAAGTGCATTCAAGGAACGCTTGGCGGGTCGTAAACTGGCTTTAAAGGATAATAAGTAGTATGTCTGTGGTAAAACTTGAATATACCAAGACATTTGAAGATACCGTAGATAGTGCTATATCTCACTATTCCCAATGGCATGACGAGATCACTATTATTGAGAGAGTTGAGGCAGTTATTGAGGCATTTGAAGCATCTGTGACGCAAAATCCTTTGAGCCATGCATTATGTCAAGAGTTAGTTGAACTTGGCATTACTCAAGTAAGGCACGCGATAAAAGAGGATTTTAGAATACTGTACGAGGTTAGCTACATTAATGATGAGTCTCTTGTTACTGTGCTACTTTTTTTGAACCAACGACCAAGCATACAGAATCAACTGATCAATCATTGCTTGGTTTATAAGTAATTGCTTGCGGCAGTGAGAATCGAGGACGGTCTTTAGTCACGAGAATCTAGGATACTCACAAGCTGGCTTTAGACTCTAGCTGCGAAGCGCTCTAGCGTTCTTCGAACGTCGCTTTGCTAAGGATGTCGTCACGTTTTTCGCTATTTTGGTATGCGAGTTTTGTACTTTGGGTCACTCGGGTTTGTAAACATTTCATCAAAAGAAAATATTTATGTCATTAATGAGCATCATCAATACTTCGGCTTCAAGTCAATCACGTAACCGCTCGCAAACACTCGAAAAATTGTGGCAAGACTACGAAAAAAAACAATTAAGAAATAAACGTTATCAAACAAAATTAGAGGGTTTTTATCGCGAGTTCACCTCACAATTACTTGAAAAAGAGCAGGCCGTATGTGATGCCTCAGCCCAATGGGTGCGTCATTTATTGACTTTTGTGCCGCGTAAATCCATTAAAGGTCGCCAAAGGGAGGCGCTGCTAGAATGGATTGACGAAGAAATAAGTATTATTGAATCGAACCCGTTTAATCCTATCAATACTCACGAAATACGCGATAGCTTCACTAGCTTGCTTATGGCTTATCAAGCAACCTTGCCTAAGCAAGACATTGGTCAGCACGAGCTTGATGCTTTTCGTGAAGAGTTAGAATCTATGTTTGGCTTTGAGTTGGATATAGACGATGCGCAACTGTCTGAACTCATTGATGAACCGGCGAAGTTCCAGGCATTTTTTGAGCAAAAATTGGCTGAGCAGCACAATAAGGCTTTTGATGACGGCGACGCTGAAAATGCGTTTGAGCAAGATGAGGCTGAGTATGATGCCCAAGAGGATGATTTTTTCTTTGAATCGAGTCAACCAGAGCAAACATTAAGCCTTGAGTTATTTAGCGATAAAACCATGACCAAATTGTATCGACAATTGGCGAATCAATTTCATCCCGATAAAGAGCCTGAACCTGCTAAAAAGGCGCTAAAAAAAGAGTTGATGCAGCAACTATCTCAAGCCAAGAAAAGCAAGGATGCTGTCGCCTTGCTGATGTTGGCCCTTGAATATCTGCCAGAGTATAAGCTTGAGGCCGATGCAGATATGATTAAACGTATTGAGGCTGCGTTGCAGGTTAAAATTAGTTTATTAAATCAAGATTATCAATCAATGCAGAATGGCGATGATATTAAAAGTATGATTTGGCAACGTTTTGGGAGTGGTTCAAAAGCATCACGCGCTAGGGAGTTGGCCCAATATGGTGATCATCTCACGATTGAAACTGAAGAGTTACTCGCAAAAGTGACTAAGATCAAAACAGTACAAGCGATACAAAAGGAATTAAACCAACGTAGCCGACGGGGGAGTTTTAACGACATTTTTGATCTTGCTATGTTTAATGACGAAACTTTTGATGAATTTTGGCAATACAAATAGCGCAATGATGATGCTTCGTAACGGCTAGGACGGCCTTCGGCCGCAAGTACGCAGCAAAAAGCACTGCTGCTAGGATGCCTTCGGCCCTAGGACGCTCGCCAGCTCGCTTTAGAACGCCACTACGTCGCTTTAGACTCTGGCAGCGAAGCGATAGCTTCTACGAACGCCGCTTTGCGGCTACGGAACGTCACTGCGTGACTTACGGATAACGGAGCGGGCTGTGCCCTGACAGTGAGTGAGCGCGCGAGCGTTCCGTAATCCTTCTCTTTTCTGTCATTCCCGCGAACGACTGTATGGTCAATTTTGTTCCATACAAAATATGACATTTCCACCCTCCATGGTAGTTAGATGCAGGAGGTACGAGCCCAGGGACGGGCGAAGGTAGAATAATGCAGGAGCAATTATCGAGAATAACGTAAGCGTCCGCCGAAGCACACCTTCATAACTTGACCATATGTCGCCATCCTTGTTCTTCTGAATCATAGGAGAACGATATGTTTGGTAACTGTAGTGGCTTGCACACATAATCCCTTCGGCGCGATTACATCCGCCAAACTGGGCTCACATTAGCTGATAATAAGCGGGACCACCGACTCACATTAACTGCCAATGGACGCAGATTAATTAACAACGGGCTTACATTTATCTTGGCGGACTCACATTAATTGCCAATAAACAGCCATGATCCAACAAGCTCGTAGAGAGTCGAGATATGCTGTATCAGCGGACAAGCAACAAGGCCTTAATGTAGGCTAACTTTACATTTTTGGCGCGTTGGGTAAATTCGGTATGATTAAAACTGCTCCCTGAAGCCTTCGGCTATTTTCTCCAGTTGGTTCATTAAGCCGCTATCACGATCGGTATTATCGACATCATTCGGCTTGTTCTTATCCCAATGTTTAATGATGGCTATCAGTAGGTAACAATGGCTGTTGAAGAAGCCTGGACAATACACCAGAACATAACCGCTGGTCCGTTTGAATTGCACTAGCTTGAGCGGAAAACCTGCAGCTTTGAAATGCAGATGTTGTAATTCAAGATACGAGCGGTTATGGGTAAACAGGTAAGGAACGTCGCGGCCAAAGGTGGTAGGCAGGCCTTTACCTTCCTTATACACCCGAAAATCATCTACTAATGCTTTGGTAGCCAGCTCACCTAGGGCCTCTTTTAAATAGGGATGCGTAAATATGCGTACCGCCTTTACTTCCATTCCTCAAATTCTCCCTTGGCACCTTGCTTCAGTTTGTTGGCCATCTGAGTAGAAACCTTATCCATGTTTAGATTGGCAGCAGTAAACTGGGCAGGGATGCTTTCCAATGTGGTGGTGCCACGTTGGGCAAACTCACAAAACGCCGTCATTTCTTCAAACAGTGACGCCGGTACCGCATAAAACTGGATTTGGTTATTAGATGACACCGCAATTGCATCTCCTTGGGCTTCGGCTAATGCAGCACTGGGGTTTGATTTGAACTTGCTGATCGGTGTGGTATAGCCACATAAAATTTTCTGTAACATCATAGCTCCATTTTCTACTGTTGCGACAGTTATACTAAGACCTAAGTATAGACCTAAATTTAGACCTATACCAGTATCGGATTATTCATCCATCAAGTTCAAATAAACGACGGATTTAGTGGTTACCTGCAAGTCGATGGTTACGCCGGTTATGCTAAAACCGATGCCGAACTCGTGGGCTGCTGGGCCCATGCTCGTCGTAAGTTCACAGAGGCTGAAATCGCTCAGCCTAAAGGCAAAACGGGCAAGGCAAACTGGGCTCTGAACCATATCCAGAAAATCTACCGAATCGAAACCTTGAATAAAGACTCAAGTCCCGAGGTTCGCCGCCAACAAAGGCAGCTGCACAGCCAACCCTTACTGGATGAGTTGCATCGTTGGCTGGAGAAATCACAACGCCATGTGCCACCTAAAAGCAGCTTTGGGAAGGCAATAACCTACTGCCTTAATCAATGGCCCAATTTGAACCGCTATCTTGAGGATGGGCGACTGAATATCGACAATAATCGCGCAGAGCGAGCCATAAAGCCGTTCGTCATTGGCCGTAAAAATTGGCTATTTGCCAATACGGCCAATGGAGCAAAAGCCAGTGCCATACTGTACAGCATGATAGAAACTGCCAAGGCTAATGGGCTTATGCCTTTTGACTATCTCATGTACTGCCTAGATCAGCTGTCACTCAAGCCAGAAAGCCTGGATCATTTGTTACCTTGGAATGCAAAACTAGGCTAGGTGCAGATCACCGGACGGATACTAACATTCAGTTTGGCTGATAAGCCAAACATGGCAATTTATCCTCAATCAGTGTAATGTAGTTTGATGTATACATTGTATGATGAGGTTTACCATGAGTGTCATGTCAGTGCGCTTATCCGATGAAATCGAGCAAAAGCTGGTACAGCTTGCCCAGTCAACTGGCAGAACTAAATCGTGGTTGGCCAGCCAAGCGATTCAGGATTATTTAGACCGGGAAGCTTGGCAAATTGCTGAAATCCAAGCCGCATTACGTGAAGCCGATGCCGGTGATTTTGTGCCAGAGAACGAGATGAATGCCAAGTTCCAGCGTTGGGGGAACAATGCGGGTTAAATGGTTGCGCAAGGCCGCGCAAAATCTTGAAGATGCGTATGATTATTTAGCCAAAGACAACCCCAAGGTCGCTCAAGCATTCGTGCAAGACGTTTACCGCTTAGTGAACTTATTGCCGGTGCAACCCGCCATGGGACGGGCTGGGCGCGTAGTTGGTACACGGGAACAGATTATACAGGATTACCCGTTCATCATCCCGTACAGGGTTAAGCAAGATGAAATCCATATTCTACGGATATTCCACACGCGATTACGCTTACCTAGTCAGTGGTAAAAAATTGATTTAATTGCAAAAAGTGCTACGAGCTCCTCAGAATTTTTTAAGCGGCTTTAGGCAAGAGTGATTCATTGACATCCTCCACCTCCTTTAGGGGGGGGAGGATGTCAATTCCAGCAGAACCTTCTTAGCTACACAATCCCACAATCCCAAAATCCCACAAATACCCGAGCATGAAGGAGAGTACACGCTTGCTCGCAGCAATATGGTAAAAATCAAAAAATTAATATATTTTCCCAAAAAGGGAAATTAATTATTGACTATCGTTTATGCGTTTCCCATAATGGGAAATATAGAAAAGGGGATTGCATGAGAGTTGTTTCAAGAGTCGCATTGCGGGAGTTTTGGGAGCAGCCCATTTATCAAGATAGTGAGCAACCTCTCAAGTCATGGTACGAGGAAGCTAAAAACGCTAACTGGCAAAATCCGCAAGACATAAAAGCGTTGTACCGCAACGCGAGTTTTGTTGGCAATAACAGGGTGGTATTCAACATCCACGGCAATAAGTACCGTCTTATTGTGGCCGTGAATTACAAGTTTGCAATGGTCTATGTTCGCTTTGTTGGTTCTCATGCTGAGTATGACAAAGTTGATGCAACCACAATTTAGGAGGTTTGCAATGCAAATTAAACCGATCAGAACCGTGGCTGATAATGAAGCAGCCTTAAAGCGTATTGAACAGCTTTTTGATGCTGAACCTAACACGCCAGAGGGGGATGAGCTGGAAGTGTTGATCACGCTGGTGAGCGCGTTTGAGGACGCTCATTTTCCAATTGAAACGCCAGATCCAATCGCGGCCATTCAGTTTCGCATGGAACAGCAAGGGCTTGTTGATGCCGATATGGTGCCGTTCCTTGGGCAACGTAGCCGAGTATCAGAAGTGCTAAACCGCCAACGTCGGCTTAGTCTGAACATGATCCGCAAGCTGAATGAGGGGCTTAAAATCCCGCTGCCTTGCTTGGTCAAAGAATACCAATTAGCTAAATAACGGAATGTCTATGACTACTCACAAGCATGGCGAATCGAGAAATCAGAGGGTAGAAAGTACCCAAGGCCAATTTGACATCCTCCACCTCCTTTATCGTCATCGGATGAGACTCAGCCTTTTCTTCTTTAAGTGAGCGATAGCGTCTCAATGGGTATTCAAATTTATATTCTTCTGCCGCGAGGCTTACCATGGAGACGATGAGCCACAGTAAGTTATTAATGCGACGGTTAGATAATTGACGGGTATTATCTGCTCTCACCATTTGCATTAACTGCTGACAATAAAAATCGACCTGCGATAGGGTGATCTCATTCATCAATGTATTGCCAAATTGTGGGATCAGATACTTATCTAAAACGTTTTGTATGGTGTTTCTATAGCTATTTTTCCACGTCGCCTTTTTGCGTTCAAACCACTGATAGGCAAAATCATTGAAAAATGGATATTCACGAGCAGGATGTTTCTCACGCTGCAACAGCTCAAATTGAGCGATTTTTTTTACTTTTGGGGAAATAATCACGGTATTGGAAGCAGCCTAAGTCTATCTCTGCATTCATTTTTTTGAGTGTTGTCTTGGCAGTTGCAAGGTTTTTAGGTGTGGCCAGCATTTTTGTGCCTTTGCCTAGACGCTTACTCATTAACATTACTTTGATTTGGTATCTAACATCATATATTATTGCTGTGTTAACTATTCACACAAATAGGTGGAAACATGTCACGGACAACCAGTGTTACTATCGGATCACAGTTAGATGAATTTGTCAGTCAGCTTATTTCGTCAGGTCGCTATGGCTCGACAAGCGAAGTTGTTCGTTCTGCCTTACGACTATTAGAAAGACAAGAAAACCAGACGATAGCTTTGAAAATGGCGATTGAAGCTGGTGAGCAAAGTGGTGAATGCGCATTATCACTTCATGACATCGCTGCAATGGTGAAACAAAAGCACAATGTATAAACTTTCCAACCTTGCTGCCGAAGACTTTGAGCGAATTTTTGAATACCCTTTTGGCAGGGTGATGGTTTCACGCAGTGAGGCCATCGCCTTGCTAAGCCTTCAGGGATAAAAAACGTACATACCATTATACATAGTATGTACGCTTTAAATATTCACAAAAGGCATTGCTAGTAAAGGGTTTTCACTCACTCACACGCAAATAGACATAGTTTTTACTGTATACTCCTAACAGGGTGATGCTTTTTATTTCGTTAGCCGCTGCTCGATAGTATCGAAACTTACGCAGCTTCCATAAGCAGAAATGACCGTCCAGCCGCCTTTAATTCTAGAACTCTTGAATTGCTGGGTTGGCCGTATCTTGATGTTGATCGGCGAGCTATCAGCCAAGCACTCGATATTGCACCTTAATATGAAGTTATACATTGTATAACCCCATATTTGGTGGTAGCATGTTTAAACAATGTATCATGGTTGGTGAGGTTAATATGCAGACCAGTATCAAAAAATGGGGGAACTCTGCCGGAGCAATTATCCCTGCTGCCGTGCTGAAGAAGGCTGGGTTCGGTATGGGGGATCAAGTTGAAATAGAGGTTGTTCAGGGGTGTATTGTGATGAGCCCAGCAACCCCAATATTCACACTTGATGAGTTGCTAAGTGCCAGTCCAAAAGGGTCTTTTGAACTTGATTCAGAAGATACTCAATGGCTGAGTTCGTCACCTGTAGGCAAGGAAGAAATCTAATGAGTTACACCCCAAAACGAGGTGACATAGTGTGGATTGATTTTGACCCATCTGCGGGACACGAGCAGGCTCATCATCGTCCTGCGCTGGTACTTTCGCCTGAGCCGTTCAACAAGCAAATTCAACTTGCTTTAGTCGCACCAATAACATCTAGGGTTAGAGGTCATGGTTTCGAGGTTGCTGTTGATACCGATAAAACCAAAGGTGTTGTTTTGTGTCAACAAGTCAAGACGATTGACTACGCAGCAAGGGACGTCAAGTATATCGAAAAAGCTCCCGTTGCAGTGCTAAATGAAGTGCTCGCAAAAGTGCGAGTATTGGTCAGTTAAGAAGAGGAAATCAGATATGGCTCAACCCTCCTATACTCGTGATCAATGAAGATGCTTGATTTTCAGTGACATGAGGATTAAGGTCGCTGTCACGAGACTACTCCTGACCAAAAACAAGTCCTAGAGACCCTGCATGCTCAAACGCGTGACGGGCTTGTTTGTGACCGCATTAAAGCAGTACTTCTTGCATCCGAAGGCTGGACCGCGGCAATGATTTCTCAAGCATTACGGATAAATGAATCAACGGTCCGCCGTCACCTTGCCGATTACACCTTGTCAGAGAAGCTCAAGTCTGAAAATGTCGCGGTTCACAAAGCCTGTAATCTGTTGAGCAAACCGCAGAGTTAATTGCCCATTTAACTCAGACTCAGGCAACCAAAATCTCACACGGCTGGATATGTACAGGGCAGGACAAAGCCAAAGAAACCAACGGCAGTCGTAGGCGGCGTAAACTGATTGTAAGCTTACGGCAGCATAGCTGAACTTAATCAACATAGTCTGATTTACTAAATTAGCGCGAGCATTCGCTGCTTTTTCATGGCATTTGGCGACCATCAATCTAGTTTTTGCTTTTCTTGATAGCTGACGCTGCTTACGTCTGAGGTTTTTATCAGCACGCTTTACAAATCTTCGGTTGGCTATCTTTTTGCCATTCGATTCGATGGCGAAATGAAACAGCCCCAGATCAACACCTGTGACCTTGCTTGCAGTGTGAAGTAAAGTTGGTACTTCCACTCCATCATCAGTAAGAAATGATGCGTATGTCAAATTAACGTTTGGAGAAGAGAGAAAGGGATGCGCTCTTGTTCCAGTCGTAAGTTAGGTTGCCAATGGGCCTTGAGTCGTTGGTATAGCAGTTGCTCTGTCTCATTTAAGTTGGGGAGCTGTTCGGCTCTGTGGGCTGTGGCAGAAGGCTCGCTTCCCCACCAAGAGCGGCAGGCAAGTAGGGTTGCTTCATCCATTAGTAGAGAACGGGTACGCGGAAAATAGTTGCGTAGTTGCGATAACATGGCAAAGCCATGGCTGTCGATATCGCCCCAGTAGTGGATCTGGCAAGCGCCCAGCCAGGGCACCTCTTTGAGCAGTTGCACGCCATAACCCAGGCCGAAAATCACCAGTCCATTGCGTACCCCAGGAAATGCCAGGCCGTTGATCTTGTTCTCGGTAATAAAAACCCGATCCACCAGCAGGTCCAGCTTGGCGAAGTCGCGCACCGTCAAGGTGATGTCGCTGGCCCCGGCAAACTCGGCCGCCAGTTGCGGGTCAAGTAGACGAAAGCGGACCTGCGGCTCCTCGTAGCGCAGGCCAAAGCGCCGTTCGAAGCCGTGATCGCGCAAGCTGGTCACGGTCGGGTCAATCGCCTGCTCTGGTAGCAGCTGATCCAGCAGACTCTTCAGTATGCTTTTGTGTTGCTCGATAAATTTGGTATCGACGCCGGGTATGTCCAGTTGGCGCAGGTAGCAATCGGGGCGTGGGTGAGCACAGAAGTGGCGGCAGACGGCTATGAGCTCAGGCCAATGACCCGCCTGCTTTTCTAGTTGTGCCGGATTGTCCAGCAACCAGGCCTGCAGAGCCGGGAAGGCGGCGAGCAGCCGTGCGTGCTCATCGCAAAAGATCCGCCAAGCCTGTGCCTGCCCGACAAAGCGGGCCAAGGCGGCCATATCGGCAAACTCGACGGCAGCAGGCAGCCATTGGCGCCCCATGGTCGGGTAGTTGACCTCCTGCTGCTGCAACGTGATGCCGGGCAGATCGGTCAGTCCCTCCTGCAGGCGGGCGATCTGCTGGCGCAGGGCGGCAAAGTCGTGCAGCAGTGCTTTGTCGATGGGGCGGGATAGTTTGATGGTGAGGGGGAACAGTGATTCCCCCTCAAGCCAGGCCCGATGCAGTCCATAACCTTGCCATTTCTTCAGTAGTTTCTGCTTGAGTGTCTTGAGTTCGATCATGGTCATGTCTCCACGGAACCATTCACGTCTGAAGCCTGCACCTCAGCAATCGGGACCTCAGAAACCAGCGTGCTGTAGCTGCCGAGAGCCTGATGTTGAGCCAGCCGTTGCCGATACTCCTCGATGGTCATGTTCAGCAGCATGGATCGATTCTGCTTCAGATCGACAAAGTGCACATGGCGGACATAGTGCTCGATGACATCGAGTTTTTGCAGGGGGGTGACCAGCAGCAGTTGCAGCCCCAGCTTCTTGAACAGCTCCAGCCCGAAGCGGGTGCTGTCTTTGGAGCCACGAGCGAAAGCTTCATCGATCACCACCAGATTGAAGCGGCGCTCGGCACGGGTCTGGGTAGTCTCGCTGCCGACCAGCCTGTATTGCAGCAAGATAGCGGCGGCCAGAATGGAGTAGGCCAGTTTCTCCTTCTGTCCCCCCGATTTACCACCGGAGTCGGAGTAACACTCCTTCTCGCTGCCATCCTCCCGGTAGCGTTCGATAACGTTGAACAAATGCCAGAAGCGCACATCGACGACCTTCTGGGTCCATTTTGCATCTTGTCGCATCTGCTCGATAAGTGACTTTACTTGTTCGAACTTCTGCTCCGAGTAGAGGTTGTCATCCAGCGTGTGCTCGACACACTGTTTGATACGCTGCTTGAACTCGCGGATCTCCACATCAGGGGAGGAGACGCTGTCAATCTCGATAAAAGTGCCGATCTGGTAGTCCAGTGCATACAGCGACTGGTTAATGAGCCGGATGCGGGCACTGATCTCCTCTTCATGTTTGTCGAGCTGGCTGCGAAACAGCGCCATGGCGCGGATGGTGTCGCGGTTAAGCATCTCCTTGAAACGCGCTTCGTGGCGTGGCAGATCCTCCTGCTGCAGTTGTTGGAGGATCTGTTGATATTCCTTCAATGCCGCCAGATTCTTGTCCAGTTCACTGGCATCGTTGGGAAAGCGGTAGTGGAAGGTGCTCATGGCATCGATCATTTGCCCCTCCTTCTTGCGCCGTTTCTCCTCCAGATGTTGCACCCGCTCGTTGAGTTTACCGCGCAGCAAGCTGGTCTGGTTAGTCAGCATGTCGAAGCGCAACCCGGCGCTGGCACCATACTCCTGATAGAACTGGGTAAGGGTCGCAAAACAGCGCTCGCGCAAGATCGGCGGGACGCTAGCCAGCAAGGCCTCTTTTTCCGTCAGGGCAAGGGTATCGGTCTCGATCTCACTCTGTTGTTGCCCCACGCTGGTTAGCAGGTTATCGCGCTCGCTCCCGAGCGCCTTGAAAGCTTGCTTGGCCAAGGTTAATTGTTGCTGCAGCGTCTGAAGCAGGTCCGAACTCTGCTCCAGTATCTGTACTTCTTGCTGCAGCCGTTCTATCTGCTCGCTAAAACGTGGCCAGTTAATCTGTTCAAACCCCAGATTGAAATCGGCCAGTCTTAACGCCTGATGACGAAGTTTGTCGAGCATGCTGCGGCGCTGCTCCTGTTGTTGCAGCTGCTGCTGGCGTTGTTGGATTTGCTGCTGCAACTGGCTGTACTGTTGGGCCAGCAGTAGGATCTTCTCCTTGTTGCTCCAGCCCAGCACATAGCGGCTCTTATCCTGCAGGGCGTGCCTGTCGTCTTTCTCATGACGTGAGGGGCCGGATTTGATCTGGCCGTTGATGGATAACGCCTTGTCGCTGCGGCGAAAGGTGGCCAGATCCTCGCAGCAGAGATAGTCAAAGCGTTGCAGCTCTTTGTGCAACCAGTCGTATTGCTCACAGGCCGGTTTTATCTCCAGCTTGCCCAGCAGCGAGCCAGGCGTCGCCGGGCTTGGCAGATAATCGGCAGGCTGGCGTACCCGGTAATAGACCAGGCGACTGCCCAGATGGGTTTTTTCCACCCATTCGCTGATCGTGGGGTAGAGTCGCTCCGGCACCAGCAGGCTCAGGGCAAAATTGTGCAGCACCCGCTCCATGGCCCCTTGCCAGGCGAGTTCCTTACCCTTGACCTGCAGTAGCTCACCGACAAAGGGGAGCTGGCTCTCATCTAACCCCAGTTCGGCACAGAGTCGCTCGCGTATGGCCAACTGCTGAGCGGGAATGTTGCTCTGGCGTTTCTTCAGGGCGGCGAGTTCGTCGCCCAGTTGCTGCAGTTGGGCGCTCTGCTGCCACTCCTGCTGCTTGAGCGTATCTCGCTGCTGCTCCAGTTGGGCCAACTCGCCCATCAGTGTCTCGGCCCTTTCCTTGGCGGCGGCCTGGTTGCTGACAAAGCAGTCGAGTTCCAGAGTATCCGGCAGGGCCAGGGCTTGGGTCAGATCGCGATAGTCTTTGTAGTGATGGCGAGCCGTGTCGCGCGCCTGACTCAGGCGGTGCATCTCCCCCTGCAGCTGTTGCAGGCGGCTACCGCCATTTTCCAGGATCTGTTGATGCAAGGTGGCAACCTGTTGCTCCTGCTCACCGAGCCTACGATCCAGGCTCTCGCGCTGCAGTTGTAGCTTGTCCAGGTTCTGGCGGCTGCGCTGCAGTCGCTTCTGATAGAGGGAGATGGCATGTTGTGCCATGAAGCCATCGGTCAGCTCCCGACACTGCTGGATATGCTGTTTCTCCTGTTCGGCCTGCAGCACGTTCTCCCCCAGTCGGCTGACAGGCTCCAGCAACTCGACCTTCTGGCGGGCTGCGACCACCGCATCATGCAGCCGCTTGAGATCGTCATAGTTGCGCTCCAATTCCTGGATCAGCCCCTCGACATCGGGCTGGGTCAGCATGTTCTGGCGTACGAAGTCAGTGACCGAGCCCACGGACTTCATCGAGATGGTCTGATTGAAGAGATCCAGCGCCTTGCCATCGTTACCCAGTCCCAGCGCCTTGCAAAAGGCTTGCTGATAGGGGCCAAAGCTGTCGAACAGCTCGCAGCCACCCTGCTGTTTTAGTTGCTTTTTCAGTCCGGCTATCTTGTCACCAAAGCCGCTGAAGTGGTTGGCGATGGTAAGGGGCTGCTCGGCCACCAGAAACAGTCGCTTGACCCGCTTCTCTGCGGGTGGCAGCCAGCATACCTGGGCCAGGGTCACGCTCTGTTGCAGGGCGGCGGAGTGGAACTGGGCCAGCAGAACGCTGTAGTGATCCTTGCCGCGCAGGCCGACCGGACGCGCCTTGCCATAGTCATCCTGCTGGGAGGTATAGAAGCCATGGAAGTAGGACTCCAGCGAGCGTTCCTTCTCCTCGGCGCCTGCCGCCTTGTTGAAGGCCAGCTTGCGGGTGGGAACCAGCAGGGTGGTGAGACCGTCCACCAGTGTCGATTTGCCACTGCCGATGTTGCCGGTCAGCAGGCTGTTGTCGCCCTCTACGGCCAGATGCCAGATTTGCTGATCGAAGGTGCCCCAGTTGAACACCTCGAAACGCATCAGGCGAAAGCCCTGCAGGGCCTGGTTTGGCAGGCTGTGCTTGGCTGAGATTTGCGCGTTCAGCTCACTATTCACTCGGTGTTCTCCTCGTTGTACTCTTCAGCGTTCTCTGTCGTATTCCCGGCGACAGCCAGTTTTTGCGCTAGTAGCTGGTTGAATTCCACTATCTGTTCGGCGGTGACAAAGGCCTTGAGAATGCGCGGCACCTCGAAGTCATCCGGATGCTTGGGTAGCATTGAGAGGAAGCCCATCTCATCGCATTTTTTGATCAGCGCATCCAGCTCGCGGCGTTGCTTTACCTCATTACCCACCTCGGGGTAGTAGGGTAACAACCACTGGTGGATCTCCTGCCGGGTGACGATGAGGCGGGGCGCACTCTCTGCGCTGTCGTGCTCGGCCAGCCGCTTGCGCAGGCAGACCAATAGCAGTGTCTGGCCAAAGCTCAGGTTACGGCGGCTGATCAGGCGTGGTAACTCCTGACCGGACTCTTCTTCCGCGCTCTCGGGCTGCTTCAAGAAGGCGTACCCTTCGGCCTCGTCGATCAGCAAGGAGAGGCCAATCTGCTGGAAGTAGTCGCGGATGCTGTGTTGTTCGCGCAGTAATACCTGCCAGAGATCCCGTTGCCGATGCAGATAGAGAGGGCCCTTGAGCAGCCGGATGAGCACGGCAGACTTGTCCCGTTGGGCATCCGCCCCCAGTGCGCTTGTTTCATGGATGGTCGACATGGTTACAGCTCCCTGACAAAGGTGATGGCTGGAATGCGCAATATCCGCCAGAGTTCAGGCTCGGCCTGCCAGCGGATCTGTTGTTCCCGGGTGGTGTCGATGTGAGCAGGCAGCGTTTGCTCGCAGGCCAGCTTGATATAGGTGAGCACCTCATCCAAGCCATGGCGTATCGGGTAGTGTTCGATGACCTGGGCCAGGCTCACCTGACCTTGATAGTCACTCAGACAACGTTGGATGTGGCGTTGCAACTGCTGTTCGTCGATATGGCTCACCTCGAACAGGGTACGCAGATCCACTTCTGCCTGTGGCACGGCTTCGGCTACCGAGTTATTGAACTGTTCGCTCTGCGGCGGATGGTAGAGACCGCGACTCAGCAGTACAGAGAGCGTGGCCTGTTGCTCTGACACAGAGGCAAAATCCGGATAGCTGCGGCTATCAAGCCCTTCCAAGCGATGCGCCTGTGCCTCGAAGTCGCGGATCAGTTCCAAAATGCGTTTATTGTCCTGGGATTGCTCTTGGATGTAACGGCGCAACTGGTCGGTGATCTGCTGGCGGGTGATGTTCACCTTGGTTCCCGCATCCAGCAGGTAACTGTAGAGATGGCTGAGCAGGGTGTCCTGTTGCACCAGATTTCTCGCCTCTTCATGTTCTAGCAGTGACTGCAGGTTCTGGCGCATGGCACTGCGCATCTGTGGCGTCATCAGTAGCTCGAAGAAGGCGCTGAAGGACAGTCCTTCGTCCGAGTTGTCGATGACATCCTGATCGCCAAACACCTGATCCAGTACCAGTCCCTTATGCAGGCCACTCTGGGTGATGGTCTTGCGTGTCTCCTTGTCCAGACTGCGGAAGTTGGCTTCCACTTGGCGAAAATCCCCCAGCAGTTGGCGCGAGAGATCGCCCAGAAAAAACAGCCGTTCGCGGATCTGGGTCGCTGACATCCCCGTATCCTGTCCCTGCTCGACGGCACAGATGGCCTGCTCAATCTCGGCCTTGCGAGCGCTCAGGGTGGCGAGCTTGGATGCACTGTCTTCAGTGGTGCCGTGGACCAGCTCTCCGATCAGATCGAGCAACAGTTTGAGCCGTGACTCGGTGCCGACAAACCGGCGCCCCTGCATCTCCTCGATCCAGCGCAGGGCTTTTTCGATCTCGGGCAACAGGTCGCACTCGGGTTCATCGCTCTGCAGTGGCAGGTATTTGCGCAGATAGCCGCCCCGGCTGTTGATCCAGTCGTCGACATAGGCGCGGGCACTCTTGGGAAACAGCTCGGGACCATGGCTGTCGGCAATGTCCTGCAGATGATGTTCCAGTGCGTCGATCAGTTCCTGATAGGGGATGGCACGGCGGTTTTTAGCCAGAAAGGCCCGATGCAGAAAGCTGGCGAGCAGGGCAAAGTGAGGGGAGCGCAACAGACGCAGCGCCAAGCTTTGCTCCTTGAACTGCTCCAGAAACTCAAAGCTCAGATCCTGATTCATGGGGCAACTCCAGGCAGCAGGCGGCAGTTGGTCAGTGTGGCGACTACGTCATGGTTGGCCAGTCTGAGCGGATGGGAACGGGGATCGAGCCGGGCATCTGGTGAGCAGTCGACTCGCCACTGTTGCAACAAGTAACCCACCAGCGCCTCGCGCACTGTCAGCGTTAATTGTCCATCGGTCATGCCATAGTCCAAGGCTATGGCTTCTGGGTGGACAAGCGCGGGGTGGGGGACGAGTGTCAGCGTCATCTGTCGCTGCCAGGCGAGATCTGCCTCGCGCTGTTCTGTGTTTGGGGCTTGCGCCAATTCGTGCACTTGCAGCAGGCGGGTGGTGACGAAGTCGCGAAACTCACCATGCCGCCGGTCGTAGGCGCGGACATGCCAACGGTGGCCGTTGTTAACCAAGACATGGGGGACCAGCTCACGCTCTGTCTCACCGGAACTTAAGGAGTGATAGCGCACGCTGATGGCCCGCCGCTGCGTGATGGCGCGCATCAGGGTGGCTATGGTGTTGCTGTCTGGATGGATGAGGCGGATGGCATCTACACAGTGTTCGCCGGGTGGCGAGATCTGTTTTACGCCTTCACCCATACCCTGGCTCAGGCGGCTGAGCAGGGTTTCCGGCTCATGGTTAAACAGCGGTACAAATTTTTGCGTTATGTGATAGCGCTTGGTTTGGTGTTTGAACTCTAGGTTTTCCGGAGCCAGTTCACGGTATAGCGCCAAATCCCGGGTACAGGAGGCAGATCCGACCGCAAACTGGCGTAGCAGATCGGTTTTGCTCACCTCGCCAAAGTAGTAGAGGCAGAAGTCTATAAACTCCAAGCGGTTACGTTGAGCATGAGGATAGAGATGAAAATCACCAAGTCTTGACATAGGACTTCTCATTTTGCTTTAGTGCGCTTTATAGTATATGGCTAATCAAAATGATGCAATCATTTTGATTAGATGGTGGCGGTTTTGCTCACCAACCCACGAATTGGAGAGCAACTGTTCCAGTTTGAGCCCTGTGAGGTTAGGAGGATTTTGGTTGGGGAGTACGATGTTCGTTATGAGATCCTTGATTCGATTATCTACATGCTGCGACTATGGTATACGCGAGAAAATCGTTGAACAAAACGCCCGCGCAATCCCGCTCCTTTAGGTGCGGGCCAAGCGGGAGGTGTATTGTAGTTGGTAACACTGCTTCAGTTTGAGGGGTAACTACCTTGAAAAACACCGATCTTGCTGTAGTGCAGCAAATTTGGGGCCACTGGCAACTGATGGTTGCTATCTGTGGTCACCTTGAACTTACGAGCTGCTTTGGCTTTTAACCCTTGTCTTTTCATGCTGTTCAATATCGTTTTCAGGTCTGCATGGTCGCCATTTTCAGCCAACGCAACCTGAATATGGCGCGCACCGTCACGTTGCTTACCTTGCGTAAAAGCCTTATTGATTTTCTCGTCCAGCGCGGCCCGCCGTAGGGCTTTCTCGCCAGGTTCTTCACCGGTACGACGCCACTGATAATACCCACTTCGCGATACACCAAACACAGCGGCCATGCGCAGCAGGCGGAACCTGTGTTGGTGCTCCAGCATAAATTCAAATGCAGCTACTTTTGATTTTTCGCGAAGTAGGTTGCGGCCTTTTTTAAGATGGCTAAATCCTCAGCCTGATCAGCCAGTTGGCGACGTAACTTAGCTACTTCGGCCGCTAGTTCAGCTTCACGCTGGCTGGTAGTGGATTTTTTCTCTGATGCATTACGCCAGTTGTAAATCTGGGTTTCGTATAGCTTCAACTGCGGTGCTGCTTCGGCCACGCCAACACGCTCGGTCAGTTTCTGGGCTTCGGTTTTAAATTCTGCGGTATAAGTCTTACGGTTCTTTTTAGTTGTCATAGGCACCTCGTTATGTGATTTTACTCACTTAGCGCGGTGTACAGAACTACTGGATCAGATCACACAAAAGTGTGATTTGGTTGCCTTTGACATTCAGGGATTCACATCATCGCTTTGGCCAACGCGCAATCTAAACCTAAAAGTGGGATATAAATCCTATAATATTCAGTAAAGTGGGAATATAGTCCTGCCTTTCACATGTTAGAGTTGCTTTGATTTCAAAGTTGGACTATATTCCCATTAATGGCTGAATAGTGGGAATATAGTCCCTTTGGTTGGTGGTGTGGCTAAGCGTGATTTACACAATGTACTGTTTCCAAAGCAACGCAAAATCCTGACTCATTTTGGTGAGGACTTGTTGTTGGCGATGAAACGACGTGGTTTTACAAAAAAGCTGCTGTGTGAACGTACTGGTTTTGATCATAAAACCGTGAACAAAGTCTTCGCAGGTGATCCGGGCGTTGCCATAGGCACTTACTTAAAAGTAATGGCCGTACTTGGCATGGAAAGCAACTTTGCGGAAATGGCCGCTCATGATGAAGTGGGTATCAAGCTGCAAAACATAAAATTGCTGGAAGGTTCAAGATGAGCCGTGAAATCGTCGAAGTCTATGCCGACTGGCAGCCAATCGAAGCGCCACTGCTAATAGGGCGGCTTACTTATAGCGATTCAAGCCGAGGTGGCGTGTTTAGTTTTGCCTACGATAAAGCATTTTTAACCTCAACCTGTCGCTTGCAAATTGATCCAATCTTGACGCTTCACTCCGGTGAACTCTACAACGATGAAGCCGATAAAAACTTTCGCGCATTTCTTGATTCATCGCCTGATAGATGGGGACGTATTTTAATGCAACGGCGTGCGGCGATTGATGCGCGCAAAGGCATTCGAGCAACAAGTCGATTAAACGAATTGGATTACCTGTTGGGCGTGCACGACTCTTACCGGATGGGTGGTATTCGATTTAAGCGAGCAGGCTCGAATGCTTTTTTGGACGACAATTCTGAATTTGCTGCGCCGCCAATGGCTTCTTTGCGAGAGCTAGAGCACGCAGCCATGCAGATTGAAAAAGACGATGACATCGACAGTGACGAGTATTATCGCTGGTTGAAAATGCTGATTTCTCCAGGCTCATCATTAGGTGGTGCAAGGCCCAAGGCTTGTGTCACAGATGAACAAGGCCACTTGTGGATTGCAAAGTTTCCCAATCTAAATGATACCCATGACGTGGGCGCATGGGAGATGGTCTGTTATGAATTGGCTTTGGCGGCAGGTGTTGACATGTTTCCAAGTGAGATCAAGCAGTTTTCGTCACAGCACCATACCTTTTTAACAAAACGGTTTGACCGCGATGGCGAAAAGCGACTGCATTTTTCATCGGCCATGACACAGCTTCAATACTATGATGGTGAACAATTTCAAGGTGCCAGCTACTTAGAGATTGCTGAATTTATTTCCAATTGTGGTGCGCAAACCGAAGCTGATTTAGCACAGTTATGGCGACGTATCGTGTTTAATATTGCGGTGTCCAACACGGATGATCATCTGCGTAACCATGGGTTTTTATTAACAAAGAATGGTTGGAAGTTATCACCCGCTTATGATTTAAACCCGATAGTGGGTAAGCATGGCCTGCATCTGAATATTACCGATACAGACAACGCTCTAGACTACCAATTAGCCTTTGACGTAAAAGACTTCTTCCGACTTTCGCAAACCCAAGCCACGCAAATTTACGATGAAGTATTAATGGCGGTTAAGCAATGGCAAACCGTTGCTAAGCGGCTAGGGGTCAGCCGAGCCGAGCAAACCATGAAACAATCAGCGTTTAACGTTTAATGGTGAGCTTACGGCAGCGTAGCTCAACTTATTTCAATTAATAATCAACAGATCCTTATTACGTATCAAAGCGCCTCTGCCAACTGATTTGAACCACTGACTTTTTTGTATCGATCTTGTAATTGTAAACTATACCCTTTTTCTAGTAGCCATGAAGAGTTCAGTACAACACCTTTAGGTGCTATAAAAAAGTAGTTGGTTTATTTTGCTTTGATTTTCTAAACTCGTAGGATAAAAGTAACTTAAAGCTGTGGAACAAGGAGGCGCAAAGGATATGCGCCCTGTCATTGAGAAAGAACTTCTTCATTACGACATCTTGTATGCACTGGATGAAGCTTGGGTACTCGATAACTTGGTTTTTCAGGGCGGAACTTCACTGCGTTTGTGCCGAGAATCAAATCGATATAGTGAATATCTTGATTTGCAGGAGGTAGGGACTTCAATAGTAAGATGTTAATTGCAATGAAGCAGGTCATTGAAAAGTATATCGGTAATCGGTATGGGCTTGAGTTGTAGCTCGTAGCATGTTCAGTGACATATGATGCAAATTAGCGACATTTTATGCCGCATTCTCCCGGTAAATTTGGCAGGCATCCTCGCCAAATATTACATCTAACTGTTGACGGCGAAACTATTCATGGTGACCCAGAACGTATTCACGAATGTCCGTCCAACCACGAGCCCCTGCAATGACGGCACTGAGTGCACCAAACTGAGCATCAAATAATGCTTTCATTTAGTTGTTGCATAGGCCCATTGCACGATTTAATGAATACAGGGAGAGTATATAGCATATAAGGCGCAGCAAAAAGGACGGCCTTCGGCTGGGAGACGCTTTGGCGTTGCGACGCAACTGCTAGAACGCCACTACGTGGCTCTAGGGTTTAGACTCTAGTAGCGATGCGCTTAAGCATTCTACGAATGCTGTTTTACTGCTGCAGTTTATAGATACACTCAGCGCCATCTTTGATGGCTTGTTATATATCCTATCCATACTTATAATTTATGCGCACAAACAACGCGCATGGGTTATTGTTATGAGAAACAAATATAGCAATCAAGTACACAAAAAAGCTACAAATTTAAGCTTAAACAGTGAGTTATTAGCGGAAGCTAAACGCCTGAACATAAATCTTTCAGCGACAATGGAAAAGGCTCTTGAGAAAGAAGTAAAGCATCGCCTAAAAGCCGAATGGTTAGAACAAAATGCCCAAGCGATTAACGCTTGCAATGAATTGGTTGAAAAACAAGGCTTATTTTCTGATTCTTACCGAGTATTCTAATGTCACAGTTTGCCTTATACCAAAACCACGATAAGAGCACTGCAATTGCATATCCTTACTTTGTTGATGTTCAAAGTGAATTGCTTAATATCTTGAATACTCGGTTAGTTATTCCGCTAACACCTGTCGAACTATTGGAGAAAAAAGCCCCTAGGCATTTATGCCCTGTGATCCATATCGATGAGGGTGACTTCGTGATGTTAACTCACCAAATGGCAAGTGTACCAACGAAGATTTTACGTGAGCCTGTCAATGAGTTGAGTAGTTTCAGGGATGAGATCGTAGCGGCTATCGATTTTTTGATTACTGGCATATAACAGAAGCTGGAGCGTTGCTCGAGATGTATGGACTCCTTTGGCTAATCTTTGAATCGATTAAGACCGTACCCTCTTAGTGGGAGGGAGTCCATACATCTAGGAACGCCGTTTTACCGCTGCAGGTTACTGAACGGGCTCCGCCCGGACGGTGAGCTTGCGAGCGTTCCGTCAACCGTCAACGTCTTTGCTTTTCCTCCCATCTTATTTTCTCTGACTGTTTTTGCGTTTTTTAGGTGTCATTAATTAGTATTTTTCTTAATTACTGAGTGCTGCAGGTTGCATTAATTAGCTGTTTTATCTATTTTTGAGTGCTATAGTGTTCATTAATTGTCGTCTGCTTTTAGGGGTTAGGTAATGCAAATTTTAACGGTGCAGATGAACATTGCCGGAGAATGGCGTGATGTTGCTTTGGTGGAGTTTTATGCGCCAGATAAGGGCACTGGCGGGCCATGTGTATTAAATTATGAGATCGAACATGTCACGTCTTACTTCCATCAATTTGCGCAAACTGCAGTGAGTGTATCGTTACCCGTTGATAATATCCCGTTGCGAAGCCCTCACTGGCATCGTTTTTTAGAAGATATTATGCCAGCAGGTTCCAGCCGGGATTATTGGGTTAAGCGGCTTGGATTGCAGGATTTGCCTAATTTGGAACGTGATTTCCAATTGTTGAAATATGGAACTATCGCGCCAATTGGCAACTTACGTATAAAAGAATCGGTGCCTGAAAAGGCTAAAAGATCATTACCTGTTACCTTTAGTATCGCTGATGTCAGTGAGTTGCAGATTGATTTTATTGAGTATGCCCAGTCTCGCGGTGCAGCAGCAGGTGGCGCTTCCGGCGCAGGCGGGGCCGCACCTAAGTTATTAGTGCGATTAAATGCGCAGCAAGATGTTTGGATTGATACCTTTCAAGATGATCCGCGTAATCTCGATCAGCCTTATTTAGTTAAGTTTCCAAGGGGTAAAACCACTCTGGATGGCGATATTTTGCGAGCAGAGTATCATTTTTATCATGAGCTTACACAATTGGGCTTTGAGACTATTTCCGTTGAGTCGATGAAGCTTATTGAAGCTGAACGTGGCCCTTCTTTATGGTTGCCACGCTTTGATTACGGTGTTGAGGCGGGAGCAATGGTGAGTTATGGCATGGAGTCGGTTTATGCCATTTTAGGTGAGCCGACAGCAAAGCCTTTGCTACATGCCGATGTGATTAGACGGCTTTTGGCCGCGTTTAATAAAAAAGAAAATTATGGTAATACCAGGACGCTACTCGACGTTGAGGCTGAGCTTGAAGGCAAGAGTGGCATTGAGGCGTTTGTGATTGAATGGGTACGTAGAGATTTATTAAATATTGCCTTTGGAAATTCAGATAATCATGGCCGAAATACCTCTTTTATCAAGTATGGAAACCGCGTCCAGCTGGCACCCATTTATGATTTTGCGCCAATGAAAGCAGATTATGAGATGATCACTCGTACCTTTACCTGGGGTGAGGGAATGGAGTTAGGTGGCGTGTATAACTTTCCTGCAATTGCAGAACATTTATCTGATTTACTGTCGCCTAATGAGTTAATGAGCGCTTTGAATGAAACCGCTGCTCGTTTGCTTGGTCTTGAGCAACGTTTACGTCAGCGGGGTGTGCCAGAATCGATTCTTGCGCATTCGGGAATTGGTTTTGCCACGTTAGAAGCGAGAATGCAGCAATGGGGGCTATTATGACGGTTTCATCTAATGTTGCAACGGATTCGATTGAAACAAAAGGCAGAGGTGGTCGAAAAAAAATTTCGGTTAATCGAAAGCCTTTGACCCTTAAAGATAGGGAAGATTTATTATTAGCCGCTACATTGGATCTCTTTTCGGGGAAAAAGACTCAAGGTCAAGTACTTAAATGGCTGAGAGTTGAGTTGTTATCACTGAGCCAGGACCAATATGCCAAAATGGTTGGCGTTAGCCGTAAAGCATTGTCTGATATCGAAAGTGATAAAGGTAAAAACGGTGTTGAGTTGATTAATCGAGTTTTTAGCGGAGTCGGGTTTCGTATAGCATTAATGCCAAAGGATAGTGTCGTGCTGAAAATGGCGGTAGAGGCGATTTAGAAGCTAAGATCTAGAACGCCGCAAAGCGACGACTGCCTGGGTGCAGATGCAAGTCAGGAATTAGATTGCCAAGCCCATGCTTTAATTGACATGGTGAACCCCGTTTAACATTAGCTATATGCCAACACTTGCATCCCCGCAAAACGAGGAACAATTTTCCGTCCTACGCTGAATGTGCAATGTAGTCATTGACTGCATTTTCTACCGCTGCATTCAAACTAATGCTTTGCGATAGCGCAATTTCATTAAGTCGAGCGTGAACCTCTGGCGAGATCCGAACGTTGAATTTGCCAGAGAAGTTTTTGTAAGGCTCAATGCCACGCTCCTGACACATCTCTAAAAAAACGCTTAATGACTTCGCGCCCTCGGCTTCCAATTGAGCGACGCTTTCACCATAGAAATCCGCGCCGCCGTTTAAGCCTACGAACTCACCACGGAATGTTTCAGCGTCTGGATCATAATCAATAAAGGCTTTTACCCCGTTGATCATCATAAGATTTTTCATGCTTTCACCCCGTTCCTTTCTAACCATTTTTTGATGCTTATCACTGCGTCTTTGTCAGTTTCTTTCTGAGGATGTGGGCGGTGATATACCTGAACTTCACCAAACAGCACCACACCAATTCGAGACCCCTCACGCTCTTCAATGTCAGCCCCTAGAGCAATAAACAGCGCTTCAATATCAGACCACTTGATAGTTCCGCTGACAGGCCTAGCAAAGATAGCCGTCAACGTTCTTAAATGTTTTTTGTTCATAAAGTCTCATAATCCGTTAAATCGATAGTACTACTTTTTAGTATCATTTCAAGCGAATTTGGTACTATTTTTTAGTACCACCAATCAAAATGCATTAGCGGCAATTGCCCACATTGATACGGGGTCTGTAGTTAGTAATTTTTGTGTTGTCTCCAAAGTGCGATTGCCAAGCATATGAAGTATGTGAGCAACATCGTAGCCGAGGCGGTGAAGCTCTACTGCGAATGCTCTACGTCCAGATAGCACACTTGGCTGCTCAATCCCCGCATTTTTTAGTAACGTCTCTATCTCATTAAGCGTAAAACCCCGTACTTTTATTGCGGGGATGTAAGCGTCCATATGTGTGAGTAGAATAAAGTCTCCACACTGTAATTGTATATTTAGCTCTTAACGCTTGGTTTAAGTCACATTCCCTTTCGCCTGAAGATATTGAATTAAAGGCGCATAATCGCCGGCATCAGCTTGGCGTAAGCTCGCAATGTACTCACCCCGCTCTTGGCTTTGTTTATCCAAATCTGTATTGGACCAAACTAAAGGCTTTTGTTTGAGTAGTACCATTCGTATGCAGTCCGTCATCACGCGCGAGTGACGTTCGTTGCCGTTAGGAAAAGGGTGAATTTTAACTAACCTGTGCTGTATCCGAGCCGAGAGTTCTAGGCTGTCATAGTGTTCAAACTCAATCCAGCATTTGATGTCTTCCAGTAAGTTGTGTAAATCTGGCCGGATATTCAGCGGATCGACACCAATGTTCAACTCTCGGTGACGGTAGCTGCCGGCCCATTCCCACACATCACCAAGCAAACGTTGATGCAACTCTTCCACAAACGCCATAGAAAGAATGTCATCCATGCTGGTTTTAGGCGTCGTGGCTAACCAACTCAACCCTTGTAGTATGTTGGCATTTTCAAGCTCATTAAGCTCTTCGCGAGTCGTGATGTGATCAAATTTCAGCCCGGCAACATCATCAGCATTTAGTTGGGTTGCGCCCTCTGGTTCAACAAAGAGACTCATTGGTATTTCTCCTGCAAACTGACTTTCCACAAATCTCGGGTGCTGCCAGTTTTAATCTCATTGGCTAATTGAACCAGCGCTTGCTGTTGTTGCTCTGAGGTTAACTGCTGTGCTTCTAAAAACATCGATTGGTGGCTCATGGCCAAACGCTGCTTGGCCAACTCCATAGCGCGCGCTTCTATCATGTCATCAATCGACTGACGCGGAATAATCGCATAAACCAGTTCGGCATCGAGCCCGCTCGCCAGTTGTTTAAGTTGTTTGAGTGTGATGGTTTCATCGGCTTCTTTACGCTCCAATATGGAGACTTGATTACGAGAGAGATTAAGACGTTCACCTAATTGCGCGCCCGACATCCCCAAGGCCTCACGGATACTGCGCACCCAACCATTTTTCGGCGGTTTAGGCACAGATAAACCGAGTAAAGCGCTGATTTTTGCTTTGACTTGCTTGAGTGCAACGGCATAGACACCGGATTTTTTCATAATTTTGTATCTCTAATTAAATACAATGAAACGACAATAGTATCTAATTTTACATACATTATAAGGATTCTTGTATCTAATTTTTTATACACATAAAAGGCAAATGTATCGATTATAAAATACGCTACTTATTTGGCTATCTGTTTACTGGATAATGGTCGTGTCAAATTCATCTTGGAAGAGCAAACGTCTTCGGCAGCGCTAGTTTATAAGGCTGCCACCTTGAATGCGGCTGAAATGGCACTGGATGAGCTGGAGACAAAATGGGGCGATAAATACCCTGTGGTGATTAAATCATGGCGTAACAAGTGGGCGCTGCTATCGGTGTATTTCAAATACCCAGACTATGTCCGTACTACTATCTACACCACCAATGCAGTTGAAGCGGTACATCGACAATCCAGGAAGCTAACCAAAACGAAGGGCGGTTTTGCTAACGAGAACAGTTTACTCAAGCTGCTTTACGCGGGTATATTGAAGGCCTCTGAGCGCTGGACTCACCCCATCTCATCCAAAATTGGAATTTTACGCTATCACAGCTCTCAATCCATTTTGAGGGGCGCTTAGAAAACCATATCGATCTGTGAAATTAACCTGACACAGAATTATGAACAGCCTCAATTTAGCTCAAATCTAATCTGACGGAGTCGTCAGAAAAAACGAGTAATTGTCAGAGCAGATCTGAGCGTGTACACCGTTATCAACCAGTATTTGATAAGACAACAGTCGCTCAACAACCCTGCGACAGCACAATAATGAGGGCAGGGAAGTGTCTCAAATGGCCATTTTTAGCAAAGTAAATGTCTCAGCGCTAAAGTGATTTATGCTTAAGATGCTGAATTTTATTTGAAAAAACCTATAGCAATGTGTGAGTCTATTAGGGGGCACATCATCATTAGATGAAGCGCTATTGATGCTTAACCCGTTACCGAACAATGCCTGAATCGTTCACTCCTTACGGTAAGCTAAGCGTGATGTTTATCGTCAATCAATGGCACGCATGCGCCTCTGTGTTCGCTCCGCCTTGCACAGGTAGCATTCTTCTTGCACCCCGTACTTAAAAAGGTCACGTTGCTCTACAGGTAAAGTTGTATACTTTCGGGCTTTTTATTTTTCTAACCTTTTACTTTGGGATAGGCGATATGCGAATACTCATTACCGGTGGTGCAGGGTTTATTGGATCGGCATTAGTGCGAATGCTGATTGAGCAAACGATGTGCATCGTGATCAATGTCGATAAGTTAACCTATGCCAGTCATCCAGAGGCTTTAGCGGCTATTGCCGATAGTGAGCGCTATCATTTTGTGCAGGCAGATATTTGCGATAGGGCAAGGTTAGACCAGGTGTTGCAGCAATTCCAACCCGATCTTGTGATGCATTTAGCGGCCGAAAGCCATGTGGACCGTTCAATAGATGGGCCCGCGGAGTTTATTCAAACCAATATCGTGGGAACTTACACACTGCTCGAGGCATGCCGTAGTTATTATCAAACTTTAGGGCAAGCACAACAGCGCCGTTTTCGATTGCACCATATTTCCACCGACGAGGTTTATGGCTCCCTTGGAAAGGCGGGGCTATTTAGTGAAACCAGCGCCTATGATCCTAGTTCTCCTTATTCTGCCAGCAAGGCATCGGCGGACCATCTTGTTCGCGCCTGGCATCGTACCTATGGTTTACCGATAGTTATTACTAACTGCTCTAATAACTATGGCCCTTTTCAATACCCTGAAAAGCTGATCCCTTTAATGGTGAATAATGCGTTATTGGGAAAACCACTGCCCGTTTACGGCAATGGCCAGCAGGTGCGGGATTGGTTGTATGTGGATGATCATGTTAAGGCGTTATTTTTAGTCGCCACTGAAGGGCAACTAGGGGAAACCTATAATATTGGAGGCTCAAATGAATACACTAATCTTGCTGTGGTGCAGCGAATTTGCGATCTCTTAGAAGAGTTAGTGCCCACTCATCCGCAGTCTCTGACAATGAGTGGCATGGGGTTTCGTGATTTAATACAAAATGTTGCTGATCGTCCAGGCCATGATGTGCGCTACGCCATTGACGCGAGTAAAATTCAACGTGAATTAGGTTGGCAACCACTCGAATCCTTTGATTCAGGCCTTAGGAAAACGGTCGAGTGGATAGTGCAAGCGGTCTAAAAACCACCGCGTAATTGATGTCAGAGTACTTTTAGGATCTAATTTAATTTGATAAACCTGGTGCATGTAATTTGTATCGACATACCACCGCTACCGTAATGTCAGAAAATGGTGCCGACATTCGCTATATCCAAGAGCAGCTAGGCCATGCAGATATTTCGACAACACAAGTCTATACCCAGGTGACGATTGGTAAGCTAAAGGAGGTTTATCATCATACGCACCCTGCAGCACGAGAGGGGGAATGAATCTTGAAGAGTGTTGGTGATGATGCAGAGGAAATAGGAAAAGCCCCTAACGGGGCTTTATTCACAAAACCAATGAATTACACTGCCATGGATTTGGCTTCAATAATCATTTTATTCTGTGACTCAGTCGCTTTCTTGATAACTTGAGTATACACACGTTTTTTCTCTGCTGAACTTGCGTTCATAACAAAGGCTGAAAGCTTGGATGTAGTAACGTTAATTTTAGCTGTATTGGTCGACATAGATTTCTCACATAAAACAGCCTAAAAAATAGGCTCAGGTGGCAAGTTTAGCAGTCTTATTAATTCTGTGCGAGAGTATTTTTTCTTTATATGATGCTGAACATCCGTAATGTTATCATGGTAAATACGAGTGCTACCATCATTGTTCTTTATCAGTAAATCTATCTTGATTGCCGCGCCATATTTGGCTTTGACTTGCCGGACTACCTCTTGCGAATTTAAGAATTGATCGATAAATGTAGTAGGTAAAATGCGTCTGCCTTCAAGCTTTTCTCTTGCTTGGACAAACTCCCAGGCTAGTGTAGGTTCTTGATAAACAAAGATGATGAGCACGGCTCGATTTCGCTTTAGTGAGCGCTCGATATTTTTACAAGCGATATCAAAGTTTGAAAAAGTACCATCTAAGATGAAACTTTGGTTGTTGTTAAAAATTCTCTCTAGGGTTGGTTCAACAATAAGGCTGACAGCTTTCTGAAAGAGGAATGAATTTTCACCAGTGTACTCTTGGAAGAAGACTCTTAGCTCATCAGGGTCAAGCCTAATAATTCCCGTTTCATCAAACATTTCAAGAAACGCTTTTGAAGCTTCGGTTTTTCCAGCGCCAGGAGAGCCGCACATAAAAATAGACACAGGTTGTTGATCAGCTGGAAACTTGTCCAAATCGGTCAGTTCTCGAGCTATCCGAGTACGATTTGCTTTCGCATAGGTGACCGCTTGAGTTTCAATTTCTGTTTCTTGCTCTGTCATAGTCAGTGATAACGTTACCAGATTTAAACAACATGATATCAGCCAACTCAAGTTGAGTATAACTTACGGGGTTTTACAGCATGTTTTCGTTGCGCATGAGTTTATCAAATGCGTTGCCATCGCTTCGAGATGCGTTTGCAACATAAGGTGCATAGACATCAAATAATAACCGAGTATCACTGTGGCCAAGCATTTGAGATATATACAGTGGATTTTCTAGGGCTGCGATATGCAGCACTGCCGCGGTGTGACGAGTTTCATAAGCTCGTCGATGTTTCAGTCCCGCTTTAATGAGTGTCGGGTACCATAATTTTTTGCTAACAAAATGGGTATCCAGTGGCGCATCTGATTTGCCAGTAAACACAAAGCCTGACTCTGACAATGCCAAATTTTTAATGCGTTTAAAGGCATCGTATACCGTGTCACACATCTTAAGATCACGCCTAGATTTTGGTGTTTTCACATCACATACTTCACCATTCACCCAGTTTTGCCGTATGCGAATTAAGCGGTGATTAAAATCAACATGTTGCCACTCTAATCCATGTATTTCACAGCTGCGCATGCCGGTCCAAAACCGAATGATGAAGTAATCTTTCCATTCGGGAGGGACGTGGGATAGGAAAAGTTTAACCTCCTTTATCGTCATCGGATGAGACTCAGCCTTTTCTTCTTTAAGTGAGCGATAGCGTCTCAATGGGTATTCAAATTTATATTCTTCTGCCGCGAGGCTTACCATGGAGACGATGGGCCACAGTAAGTTATTAATGCGCCGATTAGATAATTGCCGGGTATTATCTGCCTTTACCATTTGCATTAACTGCTGACGATAAAAATCGATCTGCGATAGGGTGATCTCATTCATCAATGTATTCCCAAATTGTGGGATCAGATACTTATCTAAAACGTTTTGCATGGTGTTTCTATAGCTATTTTTCCACGTCGCCTTTTTGCGTTCAAACCACTGATAAGCAAAATCATTGAAAAATGGATATTCACGATCAGGATGTTTTTCACGCTGCAACTGCTCAAATTGAGTGACTTTTTTACTTTTGGGAAAATAGTCACGGTATTGAAAGCAGCCTAAGTCTATCTCCGCGTTCATTTTTTTGAGCGTAGTTTTGGCAGTAGCAAGGTTTTTAGGTGTGGCCAGCATTTTTGTGCCTTCACGAAAACGGCAGCCATAAAGATGCATGTCGAACTGAATACGCCCATTGGGGCGCACACGAATATGAGCCATAGGTGGCCTCCATCAAATAGCACTGTCCCTATCCGATGGAATTCGTTAGAATTTCGCCATCGGCTGGGTCTGGGTTAATAGCTAGTGCAGCCGATACGGGGGAGGGTGGTTGCAGCCGCTCTCTCCCAACTGCTTATTTATTAGGTTAACCGCACTTTTACATCGCGCAACTCAACCTGGAATGTCCCTTCCAATAGTTGCAGTTTGCCAACTATTGGTTAAAAACACACCTATCAATATAACTAATACTGTTTATTTGTCCAGTATTTTGTTTTAAATTGCTGCGCTTTTTAAATTGACCATTTACCAATGAAAATTGTTGTGCAATTTAGCGGAAGTTTGTTGCCGTCATTTACCTCACAACCACACATAACCGTATTCAGTTTAAGTTTGGGGGCTGACTCAATCATCGGCAAACCCATATTCATCGATATTGGCTAAATCGCCACTGTTTTCTGTGATGTTTTCGGAATGCTTATTGTTCGGTTTAGGTGCTAAATCAGGATGAGTCGTTGGCGAATAAACACGAGCGTTCTTGAGTTTATCTTCTGTTTGGTTTTCTGTCGTGTCGGTGTATTGCGCATGCGACTCTATGTCATTAACTGGAGTATCAATTTCGTCTGGCACATCGCTTGGTTGTTCGGCAAACAAATCGAGTTCTCCTTGGCGCGATGGCGGCAAAATGTAGCGGTCATCGTAAGTGTTCAGGTACTCGTTTTTCAATTTTTGATATGCAGCTAACTGTGATTGTTCTGATACTAAGTTAAGGCTATCAAACGGTGACATATCTTCTGGTTTATCAAAGAAATTGAGTTTCAGTTCACCATTTTGATTTTGAGTTAACGTAATGCGGATCTCGCCTCCTTTAGCAAAAATTTTTAATTTCATGTCTTTGAGAGTGCGAGGCGAATAGGAAAATAATAATGCGTTGTGATTATGAAGGTGTTTAACGCTGACTTCGCGAATGAACTCCCGACGTCCGGGCAACATGCATGAGAATAACCTGTTGCTGTCAAACAGTAGCATCGCAGTATTGAGCGATCTAACGCTGGTTTCTTTTAAGATCATGTTATTTAACTGTTTGAAATCGTATAAATTAGATGCAAATTCAAGGAGTAACGTGCTTTCCTGAGTTATTTTTCGATGAAATTGCTCTATGCCTTCCAGAGAGATACTTTGCGTGTGCTGGTCAGTTTTAAACGTGAGTAGTTCTCCCTCTAAGCTAAACGCTATGCTGCCTGTTTCAGAGTTCATGTACAGCGTTTTAAGCGTTTGGCTTGCGGCTTCAGTCAAGGGGAGGGTATGAGGTAAGTCGATATTGTCTTGTAATCGTTTGGTCGTGACTTCACCATTTTTCTGGAAGCGGATCTCTTTTTCATTTTTTCTAAATTCAACAAAATCAAAAGGTATGAGTGAATTGGTTGAATTGATAATGTCAACAATCGAGCGTCCGTTCAGCTCATGATAAGCACGTTGAGTATTGGCCACCTGATATTGAATATGATTTTCATGAGCAGCGTCTAATTCAAAACGGGACATTGGGAAATGTATTGAATCATCAATCTTTTTGTCGTCTCTGAGTAATAAACAATACTCGATATTGATGTATTTGCCATTTTTGTACCTGAGCTCAAAAATATACTGATTGGCTAGGGTATTAAACTCTTGCTGTTGCTCTTTCATGCACATGAAAAAATCGAAAGGGATTGAGAATTCAGCATTCTTCAAACCATGGCCTTTTTCGAGAGGTATTTCAATTTGTCCGTATTGACCAGGGGCACCACCAATAAGGAGCATACGGCTGTTATCGCTGTCGATAAACACACTGATACATGCATCCGAATGATGTTTGTCTAGTGCATTTATCATATTGATAAACAAAGGAGATTTTATTTTCGGGATTAATATCTTTGACATAATACACCTAGTTGTTCTGTTGAAAGTGTGAGAGATATAGCTGTGTTTGTTGAACGACAAATTGCAGATCCACTAACTTAGCGTGCTGCTTATGAGGGTTTAGTTTGGTTTCACTCAATTTGGGCGTCAGAGTGATGGTCAGTTCGCTTTGACCAACAGGTTGTTTTTGAAGCGTTATTGTTTCACCCGATTGAGCAAAATGGTCTTTTAACCTGTTTAATAGAATGTCGATTTTTGTTTTTCTATTCACGGTTAACACAAAGCTGGGCGCTAACCAGCGCCACAGTGGCTGACGAAATACTGCTGCAAAATGTCGTGCATTTTTGACATTACACGCCAAGGTTAATGTTAATGCTGGATGTATGCCGTTGCTTAGCACGATTGCTGGCAAATTACTGAGTGCTGTGATTTGCGCTTTGGTCATTGGCAAGAATTGATATTTGCCTGGAGATTGCGAGATTTGGCTTAATAACGGCCAGTTAACCTCTTTTACTTTTCGCATTTCAAGAAATAGATATTGAAGAAAGTCATGAGAAATTTTGTTGGCGTTACCAAGCCATTTTTGATGATACTTGACGGTGTCTTGTGCAATCGAGACTGTATGAAAATCGCTGAGCGGCTTTTGGGCGACACTATTTTTATTCGTCTTAAATAGATGTTGTCTCAGTGCTGTCTCTGTGAGTAAGACGTGGTTTTGACGCTTCTGGTTAATGTCTTTTGCTTGGTAATCAGGGCTGATTAAAGCGAGTTGACGTGATAGATCATTTGAGTCGTTTTTTAACCCCAGCAAATATCGCAATTCACTATGCGAGAATTCTCGAGGCTGTGATTCACCAAAGCCTGGCCGATAGAATGGGTAAAGCCAGTCTATATCGTGCAGATAGGACCATCGAGTTGTTGCATAGTACTCGTGTCCGATTTGACGAGTCATTTCATCTAACAAAATCCCATCATTACACAGTGAAAATGGTTGCCCTTCAAGCCAATAGTCAAATCGCGCAGCAAGCACGTCATCATGGAGTAAGCGTTTCATTTGCTCTGTATTCGTGGTTTGCTGTGGCGGCAGATTGTATGCAAGGTGCAGTGCTTGCAGCATAAATAAATGTACACCGCTATGACGCAGGTGATGAAACCGCGCTTGCTGGCCGCATATTGCTTTGATGCATTTAGTGGCAGGTAATAAGTATTGCAACTGCCGTGAATGGTATGGCTCATCCGTGAAGCCGATCAAATGCTGGTGAGGTTCACAAAGCTCACTGTTTTTTATCACAATTCTGACTAAAATCGCGAATTCTTCCGGTATGACTGTATAGACGACGCGTGAATGTTTGCTTTTGGTCGTCCCCTCCTTAGTATTTGTGATATTGAAACGAAACAATTGTTTATTCGCTGGATCAACAAATACATCCTTTAAACGAAGACGCAGTAACTCTCCTCGGCGCAACATTGCGAAATAGCTGATAATGACAGTGACTGCGCAAAATAACCTCTGCAATAACCCCCCGTAGGGCGGCGCGATGAGCTTTGCGACGATTTCATGCAACTGTTCTATTGAGATCCGAAATGGATCAACACCTGGAGGGCTGAGTGGTGGTTCGAACTGGCTAATGTCTAAATGGTCTGTGAGTGATTGGTGACGCATAAAGCGAAAAAAATACAGCATGATCAGTTGCTCTGTTTCAGTCGCTAAATTGTCATAAATGTTGTGGCTCCATTGTTGTAGTAGTTCTTGGTCTATTGCTTGGTCATAACTGAGCGGGCTCGTGAGTTTTAATTGAATATTGCAGTATTTTTTGATGGTGCTGTCTGCGAGTTTTTGCTTTTTTACCCCACCGAAATTGATGAGTTCTAACGTGTATCGATAGAGCATTGTTGGCAGGATATTGTCTACAGGCCAATGACTAAGGTCATGGACACATTCTGTAATCTTATTGCGATTATTTTGCAGTTCGAGGTGCGGCCATTTCTTCGAGGCTTGATTGGCTTTAGGTATTGCGGTAACTGCCATTTCGTCATAATCGATGCCATAAATTCTCACTAATTGTCGTTGTTGGTCCTTCTTGTCAACCGAGACTAAAGGGGTTGCGACATGACGTTCTGGGTAACTAATATCTTTTAAGAATGTAGGAACGACATGATCGCGATAGTGCCAAACGGCTTGAAAAAGGTGCTGGTAATGACGAGAGACCTGAGTTGATATGGAGAATGACGTTAATAAGGTTTCTAATCTTTTTAGCAACTGCTTTTCAGTTAGCTTGCTATGCGAATATGCCTGATATTCCGTCAATGATTGATAGACAAATAAGGGCAGGTGATACCGGCTTGATTTCGGTAGATCGTCTTGATTAGATGACTTATCTAAGTGTTTGATATTAAGATATGTTTGTCTTTCAATACGCTGAATGCTTTCTTTGTCGTTAATGATGTTGACGAGATGTGCAATGGTTAGTGGCGCAATTTCAAGTGCGATAATCAATGCCATAAACTCAGCTGACAGTGCGGAGCGCTGTTGCAAGAACTGAGCTTTGACGTTTTCATACTCTGTTTGCAGTTTAAATGCATCGTTCGCTTGAGCTGTGATGCATTCATACCATCTTAAATCAGGATCTGGCCAAGGCAGCTTTTCAATCTCAGGAGTTTGCCACTTCAGTGCTTCTTTGAGGTAGACAATAATGGCTTCTAGCGCACGTTTATAGTGACGTTGCTTGCCTGTAGGTACAGATCTGATGATTTTATTGATGACTTGTAAATCTTGAAGAGTGATTTCACGACTATTGGGTTGGCTGATTAATATGTGAGTCGGCTTTTGAGCTGAAAGGTTTGAGGCTTTGAGTGTTGGGTTCGGCCACTGGCTGATCACCCAGCTAATGGCATCTATGCCAGCGTTTGACAAGCCCTGACGTTGGTGATAATTGTAAATCTCAACAGGGTTTAATTTGTTGAATAAACTAGACATATTTCAACTCCTTTAAGCCGTATCGAGCCGGCAGACTATCAAGAAATAAGTCTTGTTGTTTTATGCTTGCTGGAAATGTATGGTCACTGCCCAGATGTTCACCGTACTCCGCGTGTCCCATTAAGCGATCAATTTGGTGTGTTGTCAGTTTATGTATAATGCTGGTAGCGGCACTTTGCGCAAATTGATGACGCAACACATAGGGGACAATGCCATTGGCTCTTTGATGTAAAAATTGTCGCAGCGATTTTGCTGATATTGCAGTCGCTTGATTATTTGCATCATATAAACTCCATGCCCAGGGAAGAGCATTGCTCAAATTCAGCTTCAAACTGAGTTTTTGTTGCAGCGTGGTGTAATGCAGAATTTGTTGTCTCAGATAGTCACAAATTCTGATTTCGCGTTGAAAGCCTTTATCAGATACTGTCGTGCGGCGGTAATCATAGTGTGATTGTTTATTGATAGAGATAGCATGGGTAGGGCGCATGCCCGTAAGCAGTATAAATAACAGCGCAGTATGGTTAGCGCAGAGATTGTGATAATGAATTAAAGCGGCTTGACCAGCTTTGTTTTCAGGCTTAGATGAAGTTATCTCGTCATGAAGATGACGAAAAATCGCAACAATCTCACTCTCGGGTATAAGTCGACTACTACCGAAAACCACGGACTCGTCTGCGTATTTTTCTAGGTCTTCACCAACCCATTTACTATGAAAACTCACACCCACTTTTGAACTTGTAATATTAGCGGGAATGTTTCTTTTGGCGTTGTCATTTAATAGTGAAATGCTGGGAAGTGTGGCATTACTTACTGCTGAACTCGACGAGAATGTGAGTGTCAGCAACTTGCTCACACCTAGAGAGTTTGCATGAGTGAATAATCGACTGAGATACCGATCTTGCGCGTGAAATAGCTCTGTTCGAACGTGTTCACTGTTTTTTTGCTGATAAACCGCTGCATGTCGATGGTGCCGTATATCAGCAGGTAATAATAATGATTTAGTTAAACTGGATAGTTGATTATCTGTGCGAATACAGCGTGTTATGTACTTAAAAAACAATTGCTTTCTTATCGCTGGAAAGTGTTCGATCTCGGCAGGTTTTCGCCATTTTGCCATGAGCAGATTAAGCAATTGTTGTTTTTCCGCTGCCGTTAGCCATGAAACGTTATAGCTGTGATTGCTAACGAAGGGTTTGAAAATGTGGATTAAGCAATTAGGGATGGGTTGCCATTCAAATTTTTTATCGCCGCTTTGAGTAATGGTTGCACGTGCGTAATAGGTCCAAGACTTGCCATCCTCAAACTTCTGATTTTTGAATCGATGTGCTTCGCATGCATCACTATTTCTTACTTTATGACAGTCGGGAATATCATCTACTGTGATGGGTTTTTCACTGGCTCGCAGGAGAAAGTCATCTAACTGCTGAGTAAGCCATAAATACATAAAAACAATCAATAATTTGCCTGTGTTGGTGTCATGACTCTGTTTTTGGGCTTGATAAAACATCTTCATTAACGCTGTGTTAGTACTGAGTCTATCTGGCATAACACCGCCGGAATTTTTTATCCTATTACTTTTAGCATTAGCTTGTAGCTTTCCCATTACTCATATCCTTTTTCGATATCTGAGGTATGAATTGCACTGGGAGAGAGTTGCGCTAAGTGATCTACTTGCAGTTTGAATTTGATGAGCCTGCGCGCAGCAAAGGAGATTGAGGTTCGGTTCTGTGGGACACTCTCACTCTGTTTAACCTCTTCATTTGCCAGCAGTCTGATAAGTTGTGGGTGTTGCTGTGAAAGTAAATTTAGCAGTACTTTTTCAGACTTATCGATACTCATAACCAAGCTCCAACATCAAGGTCTTTAGATTAAATCACAAAAAAATGGTAAATATCTTCAATTCAGGAACTAATTTCGTAGCTAAAATTAAAATTTGTTATTTAGGTCTTTATTTTCGAGTTTATTTTTTTATCCGTCATTCCGCACCTAATTTTCGATTTAAAAAACTTGACGGCGATCGGTCATTCTGATCTATTACTACTTTTTGCAGGTAGATCATTATGACTACTCCAGCTATCGCTATTCGTAACCTCGACCACCTTGGTTTGGTCGCTGCACTTTGCCAAGAACTCGGCATTGCTCGCATGATTGATGCGGTGCTACCCAAAACGCCGCCCTACAAAGTCTCACATGGTGAAGCGTTGGTGGCGATGATACTGAACGGTCTTGGCTTTCATAGTTCGACCTTGCACATGTTCCCGCAATTCTTTGCCAACAAGCCTGTAGAACGCCTGATTGGCCCGGGGATCTGTGCCGATGACCTCAATGATGATTGATGAT
>NZ_JAKKRV010000023.1:0-48329 GCF_025653985.1 Shewanella sp. SM69 | reverse complement strand
GTTGATGGTTCAATGCCTGTTGTGGCTAGTTGGTTTACACGCACAGCAACAGGGCTGGGATAAGCATTTTCAGGCCAATACCATTGGGCATCGAACGGTACTCTCAACGATTCGCTTGGGATTGGAGGTACTCAGGCGGCCTGATTATCAAATCACGGAGAAAGAATTGCTGGCGGCCTGGGTATTATTCGCCAATCAGTTGCTCAAATATGGCTATGCTATGGCTGATTTATGAGGGGATCCTTCAGAGCAAAGCCTAACTCTGTCATCTTAGTAGTATAAGCACGGTTATCAAGATAATATTGCTCTTGCAAATTAGCCACTTTCATTACCGCAGCAACACCTTCCGAGCGTCCACTCTTAGTGATATAGTCGATATAAGATGGATAAGCAATCGATGCCAAAATACCAATGATCACGACGGCGATCATCACCTCTATCAGGGTAAAACCTTTAAGTTGAACCTTCATAAATTAATAACTCATTCATTTATATGATAATAAATTTTATTAACACCTAACCCAGAAGCAACGTTGATTGTACCTGTATAATCCCCATTTTCATTTTTCTCACCTTTACCAACTCCAATAATATAGATATAGGGATCTTTACCGGATTCAGGTGCAGGAATAACAATCTGCGGTGTATCCGGTACACGTTCACCCAGTTCATAATATAATTGAGAAAAGGATCTCGTTCCTTTGTGCAAATCGAACGGATATAACTTGCCAGAACCAGACACCAAACACACGTTATCGGCAACCGAGTCAGCAGGGGGAGAATAAGAAGTGAAATAAACTTTGCCTTGGACAATCAAGGCAGCTGTTAAACTCTTTTCACCTAGACCACTAAAATCATAGAACCAGCCGAGTTTTTTACCGAAACTTATGTTGTCGGCTTCAGACGCAGGTGCAGTAGAAGTCACATCATAGAGATCATTGATTGTGATCGCCTCGGGAACATCACCGCCAGTAAAACTCTTAGTCACCACATTACGATCTTGCAATGTAAAAAACATATCATTGATATCAGTAGATGATGGGTGGGGTCGCGTTCCACTTCCAATCACCACAGCATCATAGGGAACATTTTGATAAGTTTTAGTCGTAGTAGTACCACTCTCTGTTGTCACCTTAACTTCGGATAAATTAGTAAACATCGTTTGTGCTACAACAGGTTCTGCATAAAAACGGCGATTATTACTATCAGTACCACCTAAAGAAGCAAATTTAAATGCACTCCAACTCGACTTACTTGCACTTGGAAGATCAATACGCCAGACATTTGCACCGACATCGGAGGCATAAATTCTATCTGTATACCCATCATTATTACTATCAAGTACGGCGACTGAGTTTGGAATGCTATCCTGAATACCCGAAAGTGCTGTTGCACCCGATGCAGAGCCACCAAATGAATGAATCAAAGTTCCCTTCTCTGCATCGACAATATAAACCGCACGACCTACCGGAGAAGATGAAGGAGTTGCATCAAAACTAACATCGTAGCCACCACCAAAAATGAGTACAGGCTTTTCATAACCAACGATTTTCGTCACTATAGGCTCAGACCATGTTTGTCCAAGATCAGAAAAACCATCCGTTGATGGATTAATAGTCCACATTAGAGAAGGGCTATCAGGGTTTGTCACATTGAGGGCATAATAAGACGAGCCACCTCGACGCATCCCCATATAGACCCATGCTTTAATCACTTTACCCTCAGCATCAGTTTCTGTGTAAGCAACTGGAGATGAATCCATTCCGTATACTGTGTGTACACCAGAAGGATCATTACTTCTCAGTTCTGTTAAATTAGGCAATAACTCATAAGGAATAAAGCCCCAAGTCTCTGATACAGATTCGCCCGCATCTTTAAACATATGCACAACACCTTGATTAGTGCCAAGCATGATACGAATATCAGTCGCGCTTTTTGTGCCGAAATTGAGTGCAAGTGGCTTAGAATGAAGAGGATCACCCATAACATCATTACGTTTATCTGTCGTACTACCATCTTTATTATCGTCGTCGACATCTATCCCATTAAGCCAATTTAACGTATTAGCAAGCTCATCTACGCTAGTTCTCATATAGCTAGCTAGCGCAGCATCATCGCCTGCTGCAGTTTGTGCATTAGCAAGTGTTAAAGGCGTTAAACTGGAGGACCCATTTAAGTTACTTACAATATTCCTAACTTCTTGCTTTCTGATTTGTGCCGCGACTCCGCCGACTTCAACTTTATTCCCATCCTTTTGCGCAACACAATCCGACCATATAGTACAGGCACCATCTTTAATATTGCCGTTATCTGCTATAGCTGCATTCCCTTTACTATCAACCAATGTTCCATCTGCGGTTACTTTTAATTTTTTTAAATTACCGCTCCAACGAGGTCCTTTGCCTGGGAGAAACATAGCGTAATAAGCGGCATCAAATGTCTGAGTCCTATCAAAATTATTACTAGCAATACTTGGAGATGTAAAACTTGAATCAATATTCAAAATATTTGATAACGCATCATTAAGTGCATTCTGTAGTTCAAGACTGTTTTGAGCAGCAAAATATAAACCACCACCTCTTTTAGCCGTCTCAGCAAGTAAAGGTGCGGCATCTTCTGCACCTTTACTAAAACCAATAGTATAAGTACGAACATTCTGCATTTGTTCAGTATTCGAACTGTCCAACTTGTTAATTAAGTCGTTATTAAACATATAACTAGCTAATGCGGGCAAATAGCTTGCTGTATCTAGATTTTTAGAAAATGAAGAGTAATCCCCTTCTTTACTTCCTGTGGCAGTTAAACTAATAACGTCATTATTCGCATTTTTATCAACTGTTGGAGAGCCATCAGTGACATAGATAACATAAGCAATATCCGTACATACTTTAAATGGACTTGCGTAGTTACCACTCTTCTCCACTAAGCTGTCATACGGTGGTTTATTTCCAACATAAGAGCCATAATCTGTATCACTATGACCATATTTAACGCCCTTACCGGCAAAATAACGGTAAGCTTCATACATAGTCTCACATAGTGGTGTATTTGTTTTTGCCAGCAAATTATCAATAGTAGTTAATAAACTCGCACGCGTACTATCCGTCATCTGAGTAATGCCAGATACAATTCGACCACCGTCTCGATTACCTTCATTTGGATAATTATAATTAAATACAGCAAGTCCAAAATCCACTGTTGGAGTTGAACTAATAATATTAGAAATCGCTTTCTTCGCAATTTCTAGTCTTGAAACTTTTACCGTTGGTAATTTTCCCGCTTTAGATAATCCGTACCATCTTAGGTAATTATCAGTGTACAAGGTAATAGGTTGTCCAACACCAAAGTCAGTATTATTGGCTGCGGCTAAAGCATTGCTCCAAGTTGTTCCTGGTAGTGAGGAAGTAAAATATGGATACGCTTTCTTTTTACTACCTGACCCCGTTGTTACCCCGTTAGCAGGAAATCCATTAGGATATGATGATGAATTACTCGGATTTATTTGAGAAATATCTTCCCAACAATCAATTACTTTTATTGCTGTACCGTTTGTTTCAGGTAGTTCTTTCCAAACACCAGTAGTACCACTTGATGTGAACTCTCTTATATACCCAGTAAAACGACCAAACTCTGCTAATGCAGCTTTGCTTTGACTACATCCATTTAAACTAGCTTTAAAATTACGCTTATCAGAGCTAGTATCAGGGGTGGGTAATCCTCCACCACCAACAGCATAATAAATAAGAGTATCACTATACCCAGAACCACTTACGGCTGGGTAGTCATAGTTAGGGTCATAATCTACAACCTGAGTAATTTCTTCAGTCGACATACTTCCTGAGTTATCAAATATAACGAGCACTTTAGGTCTTGCGCCCGTTCGAGTTGTTGATTCTTTTACATATAACTCAGTATCGTCACTAAAGGAGAAAGCCGACACAAAAGTCAGCGCAAGTAGTATAGAACAAGCCAGCTTTTTAATAATCATATCTAACTCCCAGTTAAAACTTCTTGCTCCACACCTGCGACAACAGTGAGTTGGCCCAGTTTATCTCTACCAAATTCTGCTGTACTACTAATCTCAACACGCCGACAGCTGATTAAATTACCACTATTTGGCCTTGTACTCCGCTGGCATCCAACATCTTTTGCACTAATGACAACATTACCTGCAGCATCAACTTCATAAGGAATTGGCGTTAACGTTTGGTTAGAACCAAATTCAACCACAGATGAAATCTCAGATAGTTTGGCTAAGCTAGCACCTTTATTGGCTTCGATTGCCGCCTCTAAGCCACCATCAGCAACAGACTTAGCCTCTATACGTTCTGATCCTGCTCCAGACATACGCATAGATTGGGTCGAATTAACAGCCAAAGCGACACCAATAATAGTCATAAGCAACAATATGATAAGTGCAAAAAATAATACAATTCCTTTTTGCTTTTTCATCTTACCAACCTTCTAATTTCTAATTAACACTGGATTTGCAAGCACCATAGTCGTCGAAACTATCTTGCGTCGATAATGATCATTCAAATTTTTAATTTCCTTATCGCCCAGAGTGTAAGTAGTTTCATTGGTGTAACTTTTATCTTCATCAATAGCGCGAACCAACAAGAAAACCCTTAAGGCAACAAGTCTTTGAAATAATTCGTTGTCCCACATTAATGTGGTTACATTTTCTGCTGGCATAAAACTATCGGCGGTATCGTCTCCATTACTATCAAAACCATAAAGAATACGCATATTCTCAATGCCTTCAACTAACTGCTCTTCGTTATTCATGCCATTATTCTTGGTTAATGTTTTTCGGCGTAGAACAGGTACAGAACCATCATTTTTAATAAAATAAATATGATGCTGATATTCCCAAAAACGAGCATTTTCGAGTACTGGATTGGGAGGATTACCGCCTTTAAACATCACAGCTTCACTCGAAGTTGCAGCCATATAAAAACGCTCGCCATTGGGATTAGTCACTGGTGGGCCAACTAATCTTTTAATTTGAATGACATCCGTATTCTGATTCACACCTGATAAGCAACTTAATGTATCCCCACTCTCGCCCTCTTCATATCCCCATAGACGCCTAAAGTGTGCAGGTTCAGCATTAGGTAAAGTACCGTTATTTACACCTGCACCAATACAATCATTTGCAACACCATCCCTCAAGGTCATATTGGTTCCAAGTACAAAATCAGTTCCCGTTATGTCCCCCATAAAACCTAACTGACTAATGTCTCTTTCCATGAGCGACAAAGCTATTCGTCCATTTTCTTGCAATTGGTTAAACTGGCTCGTTGTGATCACATTGGAAGAAGACATACTAAACATGCCAAAAAGCCCAAGAGTGAGAAATAAGCCAATGACCATAGAGACCATTAGCTCAACCAGCGACATCCCTTTCTCACAGTTTTTTAAATTATCCATACATAGTTAACCTAAATAATCATTGTCGAAAGAATAAAAAGCCGCCTACGCGTACCAATATCTTCTCCACATTCACTCCCAGAATAACTTGTACCCGCGCCCTCTCGGATCCCTCTCCACGCAATTGCGACCGTTACAGTTGAACCATCTACATTAATGCAAGCTGTTGGAGAGTCTAACCCACCAACATTCTGGCTATCCATAACTTCGGCAGCCCCCATAAAACTCTGTTCCCACTGGTAAAGATCCCAAGCTTCAGTCTCTTCAGGAGTACATATACTCACTGCGCCAACAGCAACGTCACAAACATTGCCTGGTTTATTAAGAGAGCCAGTATACTCACCAGCGTAATTACCCAGCTGCGCTCTATTCAGCTTCATTCGATTAATTATATCGTTTGCATAATAGGAGGCTTGAGTTTGCTGAAAGGATTCAAAGCTGCCACGCTTTGCAACAATATGCAGATTAAAAATACCAATTAAGCCAATGACTAAGATCACTAACGCAACAAGCACTTCAATTAATGAGAAGCCCCGTTGAAATTCCCTTTGTGTCAACCTTTCGATTTTAGCCATATTTTTGACAAGCTTTTCAGCTATTTACCTTTTAAAATCTTAGTATTACGATAAAAATTACCAACAGTTAATAATAGATGAGTAAAATGTAAGTAGCCAGTAACATTAGCACATAAGCATTGACATCATTATGCTTTGAATGAATTTAAGACAATAAAAAAGAGGCTTATAGCCTCTTTTTTATTGTCGATTAAACAGTACGCAGATTTAACGTAATTCGGCTGGCACAGCAAAAACAGTGTCTTCTTTACGCCCTTCAACTTCAGTCACAACACTAGGGGCAAGTTTAGCGATTGCTTGAACCACTTGTTGGACTAAGACCTCGGGGGCTGAAGCTCCAGCGGTGACGGCTACACGTGTAACATTATTAAACCAACTAGACTCAACATCATCTGCAGTATCCACAAGATAAGACTGGGTTCCTGTTTTCAATGCTAGCTCGCGTAAACGATTAGAGTTAGAGCTGTTCTTTGAGCCAACAACAATCAACAAATCAACGTCTGCAGATAAATTGCGTACCGCATCTTGACGATTCTGCGTTGCATAACAAATATCGTCTTTTCGCGGACCTTCAATAGAGGGAAACCTTTTTTGTAACGCAACAATAATGTCCAAAGTATCATCTACAGACAAAGTAGTTTGTGTCACGAAGCAAAGATTATTGGGATCACGCACTTCCAAAGCTTCAACATCTGCAGGCGATTCAATCAGATAAACGCCACCATTAGGATTATCGTATTGACCCATAGTACCCTCGACTTCAGGGTGCCCTTCATGGCCAATCAGGATGCACTCAATACCTTTGCGGCTGGCACGCGTCACCTGAAGATGTACTTTAGTCACTAAGGGACACGTCGCATCAAAGACTCTCAGTCCTCTCGCCTTTGCTTCTTGTCTCACCGCTTGAGATACACCATGGGCACTGAAGATAACAATATTGTTATCCGGCACTTGATCTAACTCTTCGACAAAAACCGCACCGCGATCCTTCAGATTCTGCACGACATAGCGGTTATGCACGACTTCATGGCGAACATAGATAGGCGGCGAAAATAATTCCAACGCCCGTTCAACAATACTGATAGCACGATCAACACCCGCACAAAAACCGCGCGGGTTAGCGAGCATAATATTTAAACTTGGGCTAGTAGGATCGAGTTTCATCTTAAAATACCTTTACTACGTCCAGTTCAAAAGTGATCTTGTGTCCTGCCAGAGGATGATTAAGATCGACTGTGATGGAATCACCCGCGACATCACGGACAATACCAGGGATCTCACTACCACCAGGGCCTGCAAAACTCACAATCACGCCAGCCTCTAAACTCATGTCAGCCGGAAAACGGCTTCGATCTAGATAGTGAATAGCATCAGGATTGGATTCGCCAAAGGCATCAATCGCTTCAAGCGTGAAACTGTGCTTATCACCTTCAGCAAGCGTCGCCAGCTGCGCCTCAAATGCAGGACTTAAAGTACCATCACCCACATTTAATCGAGCTGGTTTACCCGAGGCTTTAGTGCTATCGGCAGTTGAGCCATCAGCAAGCACAATGTTCATGTGGCATAATAATGAACGTGTCACAGTCACTTTTTAACCCCTTCAGCGCTATCAGCTTCAGACTTTCCGCTGACAAATGCATCCCAAATAATCAGCACTGCACCGACGCAAATGGCAGCGTCGGCAATATTGAATGCTGGATAATGGCTCTTATTCCAGAAGAAATCGATAAAATCAACCACGAAACCATGCATCAATCGATCGACTAAATTACCTAAAGCACCACCAATCACTAAGGTGTAAGCTAGATTCAGTTTCCACAAAGAAGACGATTGCTTACGCAACCACACAGTCAATAACGTACTGAATCCAATCGCAACAATCGTAAACAGCCAGCGCTGCCAACCTCCTGCTTCACTTAAAAAACTAAAAGCTGCACCATAGTTACGCACATAAGTGAAATTAAAGAAGGGCAATAATTTCACTGATTCATACAAATCAAAATTGGCTAAGACCCATTGCTTAGATAGCTGATCGGCTAAAAACACCAATACAGCTACCCAATACCAACGTAAGCCACTGTCTTTCCAAGTTAATGGCATACAGATCCTTTACGCAAACTGACGAACTTCGCCGTCACCTTCAATATTGGTTACGCAGCGAATACAAAGTGTTGGGTGAGCCTCAATAGTGCCAACCTCTTCTCTGTGGTGCCAACAACGCTCACACTTCTCGGCAGTGCTTGAAGCAACCACTAATTTCAGTGATGCCAACTCAGTCTCAACCGCTTCCAATGTCGCATCAGCTAAAGGCAATACTTTGGCTTCAGAGGTCAACAACACAAATCTTAGCTCATCGCTGATATGGGTTAATTGCTCAGTCAAGGTAGCATCCGCAAACAAGGTCACTTCAGCTTCTAATGAGCCACCGATACGTTTGTCGCGGCGAGCTTGTTCAATCACTTTGTTGACTTCATTACGCACGGTTAGCAACTGCTGCCAATAGTCATCGCTCAAATCAGTCGCTAAGGTGACTGATTTCAAGCCTTGATACCATTCTTGGGTAAAGACATAAGCATCACGCTCGCCAGGCAGTAATTGCCATACTTCATCAGCAGTGAAGCTTAGAATTGGCGCAATCCAACGCACCATGGCCTCAGAGATCAGATACAGCGCCGATTGACAACTACGGCGCGCATGGCCTTCTTGCTTAGCCGTATATTGGCGATCTTTAATGATGTCCAGATAGAAACTGCCTAACTCAACCGAGCAGAACTGCATCAGTTTTTGAGTCACTATATGGAAGTTATATTGATCATAGGCTTCGATGATTTCCTGTTGTAGCGCAGCGGCACGGCGAACAACCCAACGATCTAACGCCACCATATCTTCAACGGCCACTAAATCCTTAGCGGGCTCGAAACCGTTTAAGTTGGCTAATAAGAAACGCGCAGTGTTGCGAATACGACGATAGGCATCGGCACTGCGATTTAAGATTTCGTCTGAAACCGTCATCTCACCGCTGTAATCAGTTGCCGCAACCCATAAACGCAGAATATCGGCGCCTAATTTGTTGGTTACCGTTTGTGGTGCAATCACGTTACCAATAGATTTTGACATCTTACGGCCTTTACCATCGACGGTAAAACCGTGGGTAAGCACTTGCTTATACGGTGCTTTGCCATTCATTGCGGTTGAAATCATCAAAGATGACATAAACCAACCGCGATGTTGATCGCTACCTTCAAGATACAAGTCAACACCGTGTCCGTGGAATTCAGGACGCGCCGCTACCACTGACGAGAAGGTTGAACCTGAGTCATACCAAACGTCCAAAGTATCAGTGACTTTACGGTATTGTTCCGCTTCATCACCCAGCAATTCTGCGGCATCAAGGTCCCACCAAGCTTGAATACCCTGCTGTTCGATACGATTCGCCACGCGTTCCATTAACGACACGCTATCAGGGTGTAACTCTTCGGTTTCTCGGTTCACAAACAGCGTGATAGGCACACCCCAAGTACGTTGGCGTGAGATACACCAGTCAGGGCGGTTTTCAACCATTTTTTCGATACGACTTTGGCCCCAATCAGGGATCCATTGAGTCTGCTCGATTTCTTTCAATGCTTGCGTACGCAGGCCATGGTTATCCATAGAAATGAACCACTGCGGTGTCGCGCGGAATATAATTGGTGTTTTGTGGCGCCAGCAATGTGGGTAGCTGTGACGGTAAGCCACATGATTCAGTAAGGCGCTCTTTTCTCTCAGCAAAGCTACGACGTTATCGTTGGCTTTAAAGACATGTTGGCCAGCAAAAAACTCAGTGTCAGGCTTATACACGCCGTTGTCGCCAACAGGGTTTGCCACTTCTAAACCGTACTTTTGACCGACAACAAAGTCGTCTTGACCATGACCCGGTGCAGTATGAACGATACCGGTACCCGCATCAGTAGTGACGTGATCGCCTAAAATTGCAGGCACATCAAAATCCAAGAACGGGTGATTAAAGCGGACAAGCTCAAGCGCAGCGCCTTTGGTTGTACCAAGCACTGTATGGCTTTCGATGTTATAGCGAGTCAGGCAAGATTCAACCAAGACTTCAGCTAAAATAAGCGCTTGCGTCACACCGTCTTTTTCGAATTCGACTAAGCTGTAATCCAGTTCAGGACTCAAAGACAAGGCGCGGTTCGCTGGTAGCGTCCATGGCGTGGTCGTCCAAATTACCATAGAGACAGGATGTGAGTAATCGCTTACCCCAAACTTAACCGCAACAGCTTTGCTATCGGCAGCCACAAACGCCACATCGATAGCAGGTGATGTTTTGTCTTCGTATTCCACTTCAGCTTCAGCTAAGGCAGAACCGCAATCAGTACACCAATGCACTGGTTTGACGCCTTTATGCAAGTGACCACTCTCAATCACTTTCGATAAAGAACGAACGATATTAGCTTCCGTTGAAAAATCCATCGTTAAGTACGGATTTTGCCAATCACCCAGCACACCTAAACGGATAAAGTCTTCACGTTGACCGTTAACTTGCTCTGCAGCGTATTTACGGCATTCTTCACGGAATTCTGCCGCAGAGATTTTTTGACCTGGCTTACCCACTTTTTGCTCAACTTTCAGCTCAATAGGCAAACCATGACAATCCCAACCTGGTACATAAGGTGCGTCAAAACCAGACATGGTTTTTGACTTAACAATAATGTCCTTGAGGATTTTATTAACTGAGTGACCAATATGAATACTGCCATTCGCATACGGTGGGCCGTCATGCAAAATGAAGGGAGTACGGCCAATTCGGCTATCACGGATCTGTTGATACAAACCGTCTTTTGTCCAGCGCTCTAACATCTCTGGCTCGCGATTTGCCAAATTACCACGCATCGGAAACTCTGTTTCCGGCAAATTCAAAGTAAATTTATAGTCGCTCATTGATCCTATACCGTTAATTAAACTGATAAATTTTAGCCTGCATCATTACCAAATAAAGCTCTGGCTTCATTTGCATCATTTAAAATCTGTTTTTTTAGCGCATCCAATGAGTCAAAAGGTTGCTCATCTCGGAGTTTAGCCACCAACTCGACTTCAACATGTTTGCCGTAAATGTCACCTTCAAAATCAAAAAGATGCACCTCAAGCTGACACACTTGACCGTTCACTGTCGGGCGAAACCCAATATTGGCTACGCCCTCATAAATATCGCTGTTATCCCAATAACATTTAACCGCAAACACACCGCGTACCGGCACAACATTGCGCTTTAAGGCGATATTCGCGGTGGGAAAACCAATTGTGCGGCCAATTTTTTGCCCATGCGCTACACGACCACTCAAGGTAAAAGGGTGTCCTAATAGGCGTCTCGCCTGTTCAAGATTGCCCTTCGCCAATTGTTCACGCACAGCAGTCGAGCTCACTCTTTGCGAGCCCAGCATAAAACTTTGAGTGCTGACCACAGTAAAGCCATATTGGATACCCGCCTGCACTAGCATCTCAAAATTGCCTTTACGGCCTTGGCCAAAACAAAAATCATCACCGACGACGAGGTATTTGACACCCAGTTTGCGGACCAACAATTCTTCAATAAAATGCTCAGCAGGTTGATTAGCAAAAGTGCGATTAAAGTTAACACACACTAACCGCTCAACCCCGAGTTCATCGAGTAAAATGACTTTATCACGTAATAAACTTAAACGAGCCGGCGCGTTGTCACCGCTAAACAATTCTTGCGGCTGAGGTTCAAACGTCATTAATGTCGATGGCAGCGATAACTGCTTCGCCTTCTGCACTAAGTTCGCAATCACCTGCGCATGACCACGATGGACGCCGTCAAAATTACCTATAGTCAATACACACCCGTGGTGGGATGACAAAATGTTATGTATACCGCGGATTAATTCCATAACGTTAGACAACTGCCAAGCGCAAATCGGCTGATTATATAACAGCTAGCGATGAGAATCAGCAATCAAGCTCCCCGTTTAATTGACCAAGGACGAATTCCGAGCAAAAGCAGACACAATAAGTAACTGACTGCCCCAACTAAAATTAAGCCTATCAAGGCTTTCGCACGATCGAACAAATGCCAATCTAACCAAATTTGTTGTGAAGGCAAAAAGTAATACAAGACTACCACCATCAAGGCTGTAGAGACCACGGCTTTAGCAAAAAACACCATAGTCGGCCTAGAAACACGATAAACGCCAGCTAAATGCAAGCCTCGGTATAGTAATGTGGCGTTAAGCAATGCTGACATCGAAGTCGCAATCGCCAGTCCAACATACCCAAAAGGAATAGCAAACAGCAAGTTAAAGCCCATGTTTGTGATCATGGCAATAATGCCATAACGCACAGGTGTTTTAGTATCTTGACGAGAGTAATAGCCAGGAGCAAGCACCTTTATCAGCATAAAGCTAAGCAAACCACTGCCATAAGCCATCAAACTATAGGAAGCCATTTCAACATCATGCAATGAAAAAGCGCCGCGCATAAATAATACCATCAGCATGGGCTTTGCGAGCACGATCAACCCCATCATAGCCGGTAGACCTAGCAGTAGAATCGCTTTAATCCCCCAATCCATCGTCTTGCCAAAGCCCGCACCTTCGTCATTCACATGGTTTCGTGACAGCGCAGGTAAAATTACAGTAGCAATCGCGATCCCAAACAATCCTAAGGGAAATTCGAGTAAACGGTCAGCATAATAGAGCCAACTTATTGAACCCGTCATCAAAAAACTGGCGATAAATGTATCAAATAGCAGGTTAATCTGTGAGACAGACACGCCAAACAATGCTGGGATCATCAAAGTTCTGATTTTCACCACGCCCGGGTGATGCCAGCCCCAAGAAGGCTTGACGAGCGCATTTTCACGCAATAAAAAGGGAATTTGAAATAGGAACTGAATCAAACCACCACAAAAAACGCCCCAAGCCAAGGTAATCTCAGGCTGGGTCGATGTAGGCGCATAGAAAATAGCCGCCGCAATAATTGCCACATTGAGAAATACGGGTGTAAAAGCCGATACCGCAAAACGGCCTCGGGTATTTAAAATTGAGCCCGCTAATGCCGTAAATGTGATAAACCACAGATAAGGAAAAGTAATTTTAAGCACAACGGTAGCGAGTTCAAATTTAGCACCATCTGGCTCGTTGTTAAGCCAAGCGATGAACCAACCACCACCGAATAAAGCTGACAACACAGGTGAGGCAACCACCCCCAAAAGGGTCACTATTGTCACTAGTAAACCTAATGTGCCCGCAACTTTACTCAATAAATCACGAGTATCTTCTGCAGTATGTTTCTCTTGGTACTCAGTTAAAACAGGTACAAACGCCTGTGCAAAAGCCCCTTCAGCAAACAAACGGCGTAAAAAATTAGGAATTTTATTTGCAAAGAAAAACACATCAGCACTTGTCCCTGCGCCCATCAAATTAGCAACAACCACATCCCTAACTAGACCTAAAACTCGGGATATCAATGTCATAGCACTAACAATCAGGCCAGATTTTAATAATTTTCTACTCAAACGTCCCCCAGACCCATATCGAATTGATTAGGTGATACATCTCAAAAAATCGATTCAGGCTCTGTCACACTGCGGTAATAGCTGCTAGAATTGCGCCACATATTACACGAGTTGGGTCGAAGATAGCCAAGGCAGGTTGGATTAATTTATCTTTATGATGAATATTCAATCATAGTCATTGACAAAGTGACTAAATGCAGGCATATTCCTCGGCCTTTAAAAGTATCAAATCCAGTTTTTAGGAGTTGCACCTTGGCTAATAGCAAGTCTGCAAAGAAGCGCGCGCTTCAATCTGAAAAGCGTCGTCAGCATAACGCCAGCCGTCGCTCAATGTTACGTACATACGTTAAAAAAGTAATCGCTGCAATTAAAGCAGGCGATCACAAAACAGCAACAGAAGCTTTTGCTGTTGCACAACCAATCGTTGACCGTATGGCGACTAAAGGTCTTATTCACAAGAATAAAGCCGCTCGTCAAAAGGCACGTTTGAACGCTAAGATCAAAGCAATCGCTGCTTAATCTATAAAATAGCAAATGAAAAAAACCGGCAATTGCCGGTTTTTTTATATCTGAAAAACACTATTAATGACAATAAATGTTGTTCAATAAGTGAATCATCTCCCGTACTTCATCACTCTTGAGTGAATAAAATACCGTTTGCGCTTCTTTGCGTGTGGTTACTAAATTATCTTTGCGTAACCAAGCAAGGTGTTGTGATAGTGCCGATTGACTTAAGCCTAATTTTTTATTCATTTCGCCAACGCACATTTCTCCTTCATTCAATAAATAACAAAGAATAAATAAACGGCGTTCGTTCGCGAGTGCCTTTAATAGCACTACGGCATGATCGGCTCGCTCCTGCATTAATTCAATATTCATTACGCACTTTCTCTCCTAAAACTAACCCCTGCGCTAATATAGCGTCGCCTTACGGATATAGTCGGGACATAAAGCACACTTTTTGCTAGATTGTTTTTAAAAATGGGACATGCTTAATAAAAATAAAGGAAATCTAATGAAGCCCTATCAAACTACACTTCTCTCGAGTCTTTTAATCGGGAGTTTAAGTGCGTGCCAAACTCAAGTAGAAACTGCTCCTAGTGAAGTCATTCAATTACAACAGGCAGCATTATCTTCGCAATTAAGCTATGACTTAGTCGAATCACTCACGGTTGAAGTGGGTCCAAGACTTGCAGGTAGTCCAAAGGATATCCTCGCCGTTAACTGGGCGATAAATAAACTGACCAGCCTTGGTTTTGACCGTGTTTATAAAGAAGCCGTACAAGTGCCAATTTGGGAGCGCGGTGAAGCCAAAGCCAAAATCACCGTCCCTGTAGAACAGCCGTTGGTCATTACTGCGCTTGGTGGCAGTATTGCGACTCCTGCTGGAGGTATACAAGCTAAAATCGCGCGCTTTGATAGCCTAGAGGCATTACAACAAGCCAAGCCTGAAGAGGTGCAAGGTAAGATTGTTTTTATTGACCAAAAAACAGAACGCCACATCACAGGTGAAGGTTATGGTAAAAGCGTTGGTGGCCGCTCGAAAGGGGCAGTCGCTGCAGCGCAAAAAGGGGCTGTTGCTATCGTGATCCGCTCTATTGGCACAGATCATGACCGCATGGCCCATACTGGCATCATGCGCTACCAAGATGGCGTGCCTAAAATCCCCGCGGCTGCCATGTCAAATCCCGATGCTGATTTGGTTGGTGCATTGCTAAAACGCGATCCTAATGCCCTGCTCGAATTGCATATGTCGCCAAAAAACTTAGGTTTTAATACTTCTTACAATGTCATTGCCGAAGTAACGGGCAGTAGTAAGCCCAATGAAATAGTGCTCATTGGTGCTCATTTAGATTCCTGGGATGAAGGTACTGGCGCGATTGATGATGGCGCTGGTGTCGCCATTGTGACGGCTGCAGCCAAGCATATTCAAGATCTCGTGATAAAACCCGCTCGCACAGTTAGAGTCGTGCTATATGCCGCTGAAGAAGTTGGGCTCGTTGGCGGTAAAGCGTATGCAGAGGCTCATAAAGCGGAATTACCGCTGCACTACATAGCTGCAGAGTCTGATTTTGGGGCCGGTAGAATTTATCAAATCGACACTAAAGTGAATGAGAACATATTCACAGAAGTGCAGCAGGCGCTCAGCCCTATGTCATTCAATGGCGTTGCACTGGGCAATAACCAAGCTTCTGGCGGGCCAGACGTATCTATGCTCCCCGCCTTAGGTGTTCCAGTTGCATCTTTGAGGCAAGATGGCCACGATTATTTCGATTACCATCACACACCGAATGATACCTTAGATAAAATCGACCCTGCCGCATTGGCTCAAAACGTCGCCGCCTACGCACAATTTGCTTATATCATGGCAAATTCAACGGTGACATTAACGCCTTTAGTCACTCAATCTGAAAAATAGGCCATCAATGATATAGAGAACAGCATTAGCTGTTCTCTATCAATTAACATCTTATCGATATTTCACTATTGCTCTTCACGTAAAAATGTTGGATTTATTGTGGAACTCTGCTCTTCACTATAATAATAACCAGCAACATTAAATGCTTTTAATTCATCTAAAGTGTTAATTTGATGCGTAATGAGATATCTCGCCATCATGCCTCTAGCACGCTTAGCAAAAAAACTGATCACTTTATATTGACCATTTTTACAATCTTTAAATATGGGTGAAATTAATTGCCCTTGAAGTTTTTTAGGCTTTATTGCTTTGAAATATTCATTAGATGCAAGATTGACAATAATATCACTACTCGTTTCAGCAAGCGTTTCATTTACCGCTTGAGTTAACGTCTCTCCCCAAAACTCATATAGGTTTTTACCTTTAGGATTAGAAAGTGCCGTGCCCATTTCTAAACGATAAGGCATAATTAAATCCAGCGGTCTGAGCAAACCGTAAAGTCCAGATAAAATACGTAGTTGTGACTGAGTTCGAGCAATTTCATCTTCAGACAATGTATCAGCATCAAAGCCAGTATACACATCGCCTCTAAAAGCAAAAATGGCCTGTTTTGCATTATCTAAACTAAAATCTGGCCGCCACTCCCCAAAACGTGCTGCATTTAAACCCGCAATTTTATCGCTCACCTTCATTAAAGTGGCGATGTCTGTAGGGGTCAATTGCCGACACACTTGGATCAACTCCTGACTATAAGTTAAAAAATCAGGTTGTGAATACACCTGCGTCAGTGGCGGCTGTTCAAAATCTAAGGTCTTCGCCGGCGAAACCAATATCAACATCAAAAACTCCCAACAGAAACAAAAACACATGCCTATGATACTGAACGAGCATAAAAAAACCACGCTTTAACAGCGTGGTCTTTTCGATTACAACAATCAGTAATGCCTATTGTCGATACGCTAGGCTAACTAAAGCTTTTTAGCCGGCACAAGACTGGTATCTTGCCAAATATCATCATCAAGCTGATCCATCAACTCAGGAAATTTACTACGATCAAATTCTGGAGTCTTACCCGCGTTGATCTGTTCGCGATAATCATTGATAACGCGAATTGCCAGACCCGATAATAGTAATAGAGCAACAATGTTTACCGTCGCCATCAACCCCATCGAAACGTCAGCCAAGTTCCACACTAAACTTATCTTAGCGACGGCACCAAACATGACCATGCCAAGCACGCACAAACGGAATAAAGGCAGTGCTTTGGTACTATTTCCCATTAAGTACATCACATTTGTTTCAGCGTATGAGTAATTGGCTATGATGGATGTAAAGCAGAATAAGAAAATAGCCACCGCAATAAATGCGCCACCCCAGTCGCCAACATGTGCAGACATGGCATTAATGGTTAATCGAATCCCATCATCACTCGATCCAATATCCCCTGATAGCAGGATTATCGCAGCCGTTGCAGTACAGATAACGATAGTATCCGCAAACACACCCATCATCTGCACAAAACCTTGGGATGCTGGATGATTAGGGTTAGGCGATGCACTTGCCGCGACATTCGCCGCACTGCCCATACCCGCTTCGTTCGAGAAAAGTCCGCGAGCAATACCCGCTTGCATTGCCTGCGCGACAGTATAAGCCACGCCGCCAGCGGCAGCCTCTTGCCAACCAAAAGCATTTTTCACAATTAAGCTAATAATCGCAGGTAATTGTTCTAAGTTGAAAATAACGATAATGAAGGCTACAAGAATGTAGGCTAAGGCCATAATGGGGACAAGAAATTCAGATACTCGCGCGACTTTACGTAGACCACCGACAATCACAAATCCACTGGCAATCACTAGCCCAATCCCTACATAGGTTGGATTAAAACCAAATACTCGCTCCATTGCACCGGTAATAGTGTTAGCTTGTACTGCATTGAATACTAAACCAAAAGCAATGATCAAAAAGACAGCAAATAAAATGCCCATCCATTTCTGACCCAATCCTTTTTCCATGTAGTAGGAAGGACCACCGCGGAACTGGCCATTATGATCTCGGACTTTATAAACCTGCGCTAAGGTTGATTCAACCATAGCGGTCGCCATACCTAAAATAGCGATAAGCCACATCCAAAATACTGCACCTGGACCCGCTGCACCAATAGCAACAGCAACACCGGCCATATTACCAGCACCGACACGGGCTGCCATACTCGTACAAAAGACTTGAAATGAAGAAAGACCGCTATCGCAACCTTGCCGACTCATGGTCATAACTTTGATGGAATGTTTAAAGTGGGTTAACTGAATAAAGGCAAGTCTAATGGTGAAATAGAGACCAGCTCCTACTAGTCCATATACTAACAACTTACCCCAAAGTAGCGCATTCAAAAAATTAACTATGGTTTCTAACATATTATTTTACTTCTTCCCGTAGCAAATGCTCCTCTAATTGCAATTAAAGGTACAACATCTGTGGTGAATGAATCCTTCCAAGTTAAAGGTAAGAATTTCGGTAGATTTATTTTTTCAAATTATCCTTCCGTGAATTTACAACATCACGGCTACCGAATTCAACGCAGCAAAATAGCACAGTATTCGAAATTGCTCATGTGATCAAGCTCGCGTTTGCACAGTTAAACGTCATTGACATCACGTCTTACAACACTAGCTAAGCTACTGTTAAAGCTAGATTAACAAAAGATCTAAGTTGAGCTATTATTTTTAACAGCAAAAACAACTTTTAAAATTTGGATGTAGGGCACATTTTTGTAATAAAACTACAAATATAGTAACCCCATAGAAACTTCAATCATCTCTTGTTTGTTTTAGTGAGGCTTAACATGACACAAATACATGAAATCAATGCTCTGAAAAAGTATGTCAGAGCGACAAACTTTCTTGCGACCTCGCAAATTTACCTCAAACAAAACGTCTTACATAAACGTCCACTTGCCCATACTGATATCAAGCCACGTTTACTTGGCCATTGGGGTACCTGCCCAGGTATTAACTTTGTCTATGCCAACATTAACCGCTTGATAGTGAAGCATAACCGCTCTTTTATCTATTTAGTCGGTCCAGGCCATGGTTTTCCTGCTGTACAAGCAAACTTATTCATTGAAGGCTCTTTAAGTCATTTCTACCCAGAAACTATTCCCTACAATGAAACTGGCATCGAAGATATTTGTAAGAAGTTTTCTGCCGCTTATGGTTATCCTTCACATGCAAACCCTGAAGCACCTGGACAAATTCTTGAAGGTGGCGAATTAGGCTACTCACTATCAGTAGGCTGGGGGGCAGTATTAGATAATCCAGATCTGATCGCAACCGTCTTAATTGGTGACGGCGAAGCAGAAACGGGACCATTAGCCGCATCTTGGTATGCAAACCGCTTAGTTTCACCTGCGACCAGCGGTGCAGTATTGCCAATTGTGCATATTAACGGCTATAAGATTTCCGGTCCTACCCGCATGGGACGTATGAGCCATGAAGAACTGGATCTTGAATTCCGTGGTCTTGGCTATTTCCCCATCATAGTTGATAACGAATTAGAAGAAGATATCTATGTGCAGATGACAAATGCCATGGATACCGCTTATACCATGATCAATGACATTCAACGTCGAGCACGCAGTGGCGAAGATGTAGTTAAACCAAAATGGCCAGTCATTTTAATGCGCACAGCCAAAGGTTGGACTGGTGTCAGTGAATATAAAGGTAAGAAATTAGAAGGTAACTGCGAATCGCATCAAGTAATCGTCAATAAATGTGCTACTGATAAGGGCCATTTAGATGCACTGGATAATTGGCTTGCCAGTTACGACTTCCAAGAACTCTATCAAATGAATGAAAAAGGCGAACTGATTTTTGATGCCGACATTTGTTCATTAATCCCACCCAAGCAACTTGCCTGTGGCCGTCAACATTTAACCTATGGCGGAGAAGTTGTTAGAGCATTAACCAATCCAGATCTTGAAAAACTCAGCTATGGCCCAGAAGTACCGCGTGGTCAACGTGGCTATTCAATGTTAAAAATGGGCGAATGGATGCGTGATGCATTCAAGTTAAACCGCGACCAACGTAATCTACGTATCTTTAGCCCTGACGAAACCTATTCAAATCAACTACAAGCTGTATTTGAAGAAACCGATCGTGCATGGCAGTGGCCAATTGAGAGTTGGGATGAAGATATGTCCCGTGAAGGTCGAGTCATTGAACTGCTTTCTGAAAACTTACTTTTTGGCATGCTACATGGTTACACAGTAACAGGCCGCCACGGCATGCTACCCACCTACGAAGCATTCTCACAAGTTATCTCATCGATGGCCGATCAGTACTGTAAATATGTCTACGCCAGCCAAGGCGTACATTTCCGTAAGCCACTGCCAGCCTGTAATGTCGTATTATCTTCATTACTTGAGCGCCAAGATCATAATGGCTATTCACATCAAAACCCATCTTTCCTTGGGGCTATGCTGGAGAAACATCCAAAAATAATCTCGGCTTACTTACCCGCAGATGCCAACAGCACATTGGTTTATACAGAGCGAGCCTTCGCTGACCGTGACAAACTTAATATTCTGGTTGCAGGTAAAAAAGAATTACCACAATGGCTAAGCTTGGAAGAAGCGCGTAAACAAACAAAAGACGGCGTAATGGTGTGGGATTTTGCCTCAGATGAGAATCCCGATATTGTGCTGGCAGGTTGTGGTGATTATGTCACTCAAGAATGTATGGCTTCTCTAGTATTAATCAGAGAACTCCTTCCAAGAGTGAAAATCCGCTTCGTTAGTGTCACTGAATTAAGTAGTGATGGCTTAGGTAGCCGTAAATTTAAAGAAAAACCTTGGTTAATGGACGAAATATTTACTCAAGATAAAGGCGTGGTATTCAACTACCATGGTTACCCAAATACAATCAAAAAGTTAATTTTTGATTACAAAGGCAGCCGTCGCTTCAGAATTAAAGGCTACGAAGAAGAAGGTTCAACAACAACGCCATTTGATATGGGTGTTCGTAACGGTACATCACGCTATCACCTTGTAATTGATATGGCTTACAAGCTGTTCCAACAGGGTGTTATTGATGAAACTATGCACGTCTCTATTACCACTGATATGCTGCAAAGATTAGTTGACCACCGCAACTATATTAAAGCGAATGGTGTAGACCCAGTGGAAATCGAAAATTGGGTATGGACACGCTAATAGAAACATCTAATTAACATTAGATTGTAATTTAAAGGCATTCTTCGGAGTGCCTTTTTTGCATTAAAAATACCAGTTACAGAATGACAACCTTTAAAAGGTTGATCTTAATACTGGAAAAAGTTAACAAACCAAGTGATAATTAACCGCTGGCTAAAATATCAAAGGATCCCCACACTAAGTGCTAGCAATGTTTTGCACAAAACCAGCAAAGCATATTGGTGGAGAATCATAATCAATGGACGTAAATAAAATGATGAAGAACACATTAAAAGTAGTATTACTGACATCTCTGCTTCCACTCGCAGCCAGCGCATCTCAGGAACTTACACCTTGGTATGTTGGTGCCGGTTTAGGCGTTAATAACTATGAGCACGTTGCCACTCAGAACGGTGAAGACAGTCCATACGCTTGGGATGTTTTCGCAGGCTACATGTTCAACGATTACTTCGGTGCTGAAATCGGCTTCCGTGATTTAGGTAATGCAGATTGGAACGCAGCGGGTATCAGCAATGATGCAAGCGTAAAAGGTTCTACACTTGGTCTAGTTGGTATTTGGCCACTAGCTAACCGCTGGAGCCTATCAGCTGAAGCTGGTGCAATGTACTATTCACTCGAAAACAGCCAAAACAATGGTGTAACGTCGAGCAAATACAGTACAAATGATTTTGCTCCATATTTAGGTGCTGGTGTTGGTTATAACTTCACTGACAACTTAAAATTACAAGCTAAATATCGTCGTTATGAAAACTTAAATGATGATTACAATATTGTTGAAGCTGATAGCAACTACTGGGGTCTAGAACTGAGCTACCGTTTCGGAACTCCAGTTGCAGCAGCTCCAGTTGCCGCAGCAGTCGTTGCAGCAGCACCGGTTGATTCTGACAACGATGGCGTTTACGACGACAAAGATCAATGTCCAGCAACACCAGCAACTCACAAAGTTGACTCTGTTGGCTGTACTATCTATGAAAACGTGAAGAACAAAGAAGACGTAGGTTCAATCCAGTTTGCTAACGATTCTGCTGTAGTTAAAAATGTTTACTACAAAGACATCGAAAGATTAGCTAACTATTTGAACAAAAACCCAGCTTTCACTGTTGAAATCGCAGGTCACGCCTCAAATGTAGGTAAACCAGAATACAACATGGAATTGTCTGACAAACGTGCTGACGCCGTTGCCAAGATTCTTGTAGAGAAATATGGTATCAGCGGAAGCCGCGTAACTTCTAACGGCTACGGTGTTACTCAGCCATTGGTTGCTGGTGATTCAAAAGAAGCTCACGCTGCGAACCGTCGCATCGAAGCTATCGTGACTACCACAACAAAACAACCTGTTCTGAAGTAATAGTACTTACTGAAGTAAAAAAGTCGCTGCTTGCAGCGACTTTTTGTTTTTGTGGGGTATACACTAGGACAAGCGACGCCCTCTATTGCAGCCAAGATGATAGCCCGTAGCTCGAACCATACCTTAATAGACATAAAATTGTCATTTTTGTAATTTTTTTACATTCAAGGTTGGAAAAGTTGGCAAAATCGCTTCTAATAGTCATCAGTGAATTCCGAGTTAAAACTGCTACCTGAGAAGGATGTTTTTCATGGCCAATACATTAGAGCAACTCAAGTTATATACCACTATCGTCGCTGACACAGGCGACATCGAAGCGATTAAACGCTACCAACCTGAAGATGCGACCACTAATCCATCACTCATCTTGAAAGCGGCTCAAATTCCTGAATATGAATCCCTTATAGATAACGCTATCGACTGGGCAAAATCACAAAGTACCGATCTCGTGCAGCAACTTGATGATGCCAGCGACAAACTAGCGGTCAATATCGGCGTAGAAATACTGAAACTCGTTCCTGGCCGTATTTCAACTGAAGTTGATGCCCGTTTATCATTCGATAAAGAAAAATCAATCGCTAAAGCCCATAAATTGGTTCGCCTATATAAAGAAGCGGGTGTAGATAAATCACGCATTCTGATCAAACTCGCTTCAACTTGGGAAGGCATTTGTGCCGCTAAAGAACTAGAGCAAGAAGGCATCAACTGCAACTTAACCCTACTATTTAGCTTTGCTCAAGCGCGTGCGTGTGCCGAAGCGGGTGCTTATCTCATTTCTCCTTTTGTAGGCCGCATACTTGATTGGTACAAAAAAGATACGGGTAAAGATTACAATGCCGTAAATGACCCTGGTGTCATTTCAGTTACTGAAATTTATAACTACTACAAACAACACGGTTTTGACACTGTTGTTATGGGTGCAAGTTTCCGTAATATCGGTGAAATTATTGAGCTAGCAGGTTGCGATCGTCTGACCATTGGCCCTTCTCTATTAGAAGAACTGGCTAATTCGCAAGTTGACATCACACCTAAACTGGTTGCAGCAACGACCACTGTCGCTGCAGAACCCCCATTGACTGAAGCACAATTCCGTTGGGACTTTAACCAAGATCCAATGGCGGTTGATAAGCTTGCCGAAGGCATTCGAAACTTTGCGATAGACCAAGGTAAGCTCGAAGTGATGCTCACGGCTAAGCTCGCGAACTAAGTACTCTGGAGACGGTGAAATGACACTCTTGACCCAAAGCTCAACATGGCAAGCTTTATCAGCACACAGTAAAAATGTTCCGCATATGCGGGAATTGTTTGCAACTGACGCGGCACGTTTCAATAAAATGTCGCTATCAGCCTGTGGTTTATTACTGGATTACTCTAAAAACAGAGCAACAGCGGAAACGCTGGATCTGTTATTTGCGTTGGCAAGCAATAGCCAACTTGAAGCAAAAATCAAAGCGATGTTTGCAGGTGAAATCATTAACACCACAGAGAAGCGCGCCGTACTGCACACAGCGCTTCGCAGTACTGCAGAACAATCGATTATTGCTGAGGGTCAAGACATAGTTCCTGAAGTTCAACAAACTCTAGATAAGATGCAAGGGTTTGTGAACTCAGTGACGTCAGGTCAATGGAAAGGTTACACAGGTAAAGCGATAACCGATATTGTAAGTATTGGTATTGGCGGCTCTTTCCTAGGCCCCAAAATCGTCTCTCAAGCGTTGCGCCCTTATTGGAACCCCGAATTAAATTGTCACTTTGTGGCAAACGTCGACGGGACTTCTATTAGTGAGAAGCTGAAGTTACTGGATCCTGAAACGACCTTGTTCATCATGTCATCCAAATCTTTCGGGACACAGGAAACCTTAACGAATACCCTCACCGCAAGAGACTGGTTCCTAGCGAAAGGCGGTTTGCAGTCTGATGTGGCAAAACACTTTGTCGCAGTCACTTCAAACGTGGCAAAAGCGACAGATTTTGGTATCGATGCAAACAATATTTTCCCTCTGTGGGATTGGGTTGGTGGCCGTTACTCTCTCTGGTCAGCGATTGGCTTGCCGATTGCACTTTTGATCGGTATGGATAACTTCAGAGCTCTACTCACGGGTGCGCATCAAATGGATGAGCACTTTGCTACAGCCCCACTGACTGAGAATATGCCAGTTATCATGGGATTACTCTCCCTATGGTACGGAAACTTCTTTAATGCTCAGTCCCATGTCGTATTAACCTACGATCATTATCTGCGAGGCCTACCCGCTTACTTCCAGCAGCTCGACATGGAAAGTAACGGTAAGTCAGTCACCTTAAATGGTACTGATGTTGACTACAGCACAGGTCCCGTCATTTGGGGGGGCGAAGGCACTAATGGCCAACATGCCTACCACCAGCTATTACATCAAGGTACCGCACTGATCCCTGCCGATTTCATTATGCCGCTGCAAAGCCATAATCCTATCGGTGAGCACCATGACCAATTAGCGTCAAACTGCTTCGGTCAAACCCAGGCCTTAATGCAAGGTCGTACTTTTGATGAAGCTTTAGCCGAACTTGCTAATAGCGCATTATCCGCCACAGAGAAGCAGCTGATCGCTCAACATAAAGTCATGCCTGGTAACAAGCCGAGCAATACCTTACTTATGGATAAGCTCACTCCAAGTACCCTAGGCGCTTTAATTGCCTTGTATGAACATAGAACCTTCGTTCAAGGTGCTATTTGGGATATCAACTCCTTCGATCAATGGGGTGTAGAACTCGGTAAGAATCTCGGTAACGATGTGTTAGCACGCATTGGCGCAGAGCAAGATTCCGATGCTTTAGATGCCTCAAGCAACGCATTGATTAACCTTTATCGACAAGGCAAAATCTAATCGAACAAAAAGCCAGCAATTGCTGGCTTTTTAATTCTACCCCGTTCTTTTTATTAAATTTTCCTGCTTAACTCCGCTCTACTTCTGCATATAACATCAATGACATATCACTCAAAGTTCATTTCAACTTAACACAAATGAAACATAATTCTTGCACCCTGTTTTAAAAATATGTTATTTAATCGCTGACAAAACATACAACAACAGGAGGTTGCCATGGATCGTTTAGATTATGGTTGTGCGCTAGATGAAGTCGTTGAAAGACCCGATCGTTCGCGAGGCTCCAATAAAAAGCGTAAATGGCGTGAGATCGAAGCGTTAAAAGATAAGCATCGTTTGCTCAAAGAACTCCAAGAAATCGATAATAACTTTAACTACGACATTGATGCTATCCAGTTGTAATTACATGTTTATATGAGCTAGTTATCATTTCAAACATGAATAGAAAAGCGCCCTTCGGCGCTTTTTTTATTTACAACTATTGGAGCAAACAGAATATAAACGGGGTATGGTCTTACGAGCAGGAGCTTTAAAAACACATCAAAAAAAACCAGTAAGTTACGATAAAAACCAACGTCATCGACACCGATAATACTTTACAAATCCCAACCAACTTTGGCTCACGAGACATCGCCGTCAGAATCAAAAATGTGCTCCTCAGCCTTATAAAAACACCAGCTTAAGCCCACAACATGGACCCAATAAACTAAAGAGTATTAGTCAGACGCTGTGAGATAAACCCGTAAATCTTCAAATTCTTTCTGCTCTCGATCCAGAAACAAAGGATCATCGATCAGCGATTTCTGACACTCTAACTCAATAACTTGCCAATCTTGCTCAGTTAAACTTTTGGCTAACAAAGGAAATATTTCCCGTTCCTCCATCTGCATATGTCGCTCTTGCAATGCGACATACTCTGCAAAATCAACAATCAGTTTCTCGCGGGCAACCACAATATCACTGAGGATCAAGTTTAAAGTCGCCATCAAGGTGGCCGAGGATAGGATCACCGACTCATGTTCGGCACTCAATTTATCGATAGTATCGTTCGTTTTATGGGCTAGGTAGTAGGCATAAATAATGTCTTCAATGGGATGATGGCAACGTTCAGCATATCCTTGCATATATTCAACAATATCGCGCACGACGCTGAAGTTGATTGACTCACCTTCGGATAGTTTCATCTGCTTGTTTTTTAAAACATTTAGCAATACAGCTATATGTTTATGATCATGCATGAGTCTTTTAAGCATAATGCCTCCTGAATATGGGTCTGACTATTGATACTAGCCAAGTCGTGAACTAACACCAATATAACAGGCTAAAACCTGTTCACTTTATGACGTTGATCAAGTAAATCACATACCAAACAGTAAACAGACCACAAACATTAGCACGTCTCGGCATATTTCAGGGAAATTTAGCTGTTTATCTCACCACTTTGCGATTTCTAATCACTTTTTATTCGTAAATACCACAACCACATAGTCATTTGGCAAGCTGATGTAATTGCTGTTGTAGCTTTTTAAACTCAAGTCTTAATACTTGCTGCGATTCGATTAACTGTGCTTCATCGACATCCTTAACTGCAAGATACGGGTAATCCTTGAGCAGTTTTTGTTCCAGCACGAATGCTTGCTCAGTCTCCTTCGCTTCGATGAGGACTTGTAACCGATGTAAATACTCAGTCAATGACACTTGGTTGATTTCAGCAGGCTCAGATAATTTTGGTGCATTCATAGACCTTGCAGCGATAGCGGGGCTAATTGCATCCTGCTGCTCAGTTGCTCCCAATGCGGCTTTAGCTTGCTGCATTTCCGTCTGTCTTTTATGTTCAGCCACGGCTTCTGTTTGCATGTTTAAAGATTGCATCGCTTCAGTATCAGCCATTCTTGCCATCGTTTGTGGCGCAGGGGCACTCATCACCATAGGACTTGGAGCAAGTGCATCTTCGACTTGAGGTCGATTCAGCACCAGCAGACCAACAACAAGCACTAACGATGCCGCGCTCGATAACGCCCAAGGATGGCGTCGCCAGACGGAACTTGGCGCTTCAACGGCGGTTATTTTGCTTTGATGCATTTCAGCTAAGTGAGTTTGCGCCAGCTGCAAGATATCTTGATCGAGTTGCTGCGGTGGAACCTCTAAAGCTTGTTGGCGATACCAAGCTAATACCTGCTGTTGCAGCGCAATCTCATCGGCATTTGAAGAAGAATTACTCATGACCCGCCTCCTGCCATTTCGCGCTGACACAATCTTTTAGGCTTTGGTAAGCATAACGAATACGGCTTTTAGTCGCTTCTAAGGTCACGCCCGCAATGTCGCTAATGATGGCAGCCGTAAAACCCATTTCAATATTCAGGATAAATGCCTCTTTCTGAACTTGGGGTAACAGTGCGATACAGGTCTTTAGCAATAAGCTCTTTTGCGCTTCTTGCCACTGCACATCGGGCTTATCTTGCTCACCCGCCACAAAAGTATCGAGTCCTGCATCATCTTCATCAGTAGCGACTAAATCCACGGGCTTAACCGCCCGAACATGATCAATCAATAAGTTATGAGCGATACGATACAACCAGGTAGTAAACTTAGCACTGGCTTCATAGTTAGCCGCAGCGCGGATCACCCGCCCCCAGGTTTCTTGATACAAATCTTCAGCTAACTGCTTATCACCTAACTGGCGTACAAAATAGCGATAGAGTGCACCTTTGTGCTTCAGGTATAACTGTTCAAATGCTTTTGAATCGCCCTTGGCATAGCACAACATCAATTGCTCATCTGAGTGCTCATGGTTTGATAATTGCGCTATTGCTAATGCCACGGGAAATTCCTCATCATTGGGGTTAGCCCCACGAATTTACTTTTACTATTGTAATCTCTCATTGCGCGTATTGCTCTTGTCTCTCACTGGCTCGCCATGAAGCTTATCTTGGGGAGGAAAAGGTTTATCCGTACCATCGAATACCTTCTTAATCGGCACATGATTAGATTGCTCTATGGCCGCGGCGGTTTCCATTAATTGCACAAACTCATGGCGATATCCAAAAGGATCGTCCCCTAATGCCGAACGTGCTAACTGGCTTAACTTAGTATAATCAAATTGATGTAGATAATGGCTGCCATTCAGTAATTGCCCTAATCCTGCAACCGCTGCTGCAAATCTAAAATCATCACTCGCTTGTTCTAACAGCTTAACATTTTGGTCTAACCTGATGGGATAGCTCAGTAACTGACTCTGTGTTTGCTCTGGCAGCTTGTATCTCAGTTTAAGGAAAGCGATTTCTTCACGGCTGTATTTTTCTTGCCCCGTTTGAGCATCAACGCCATATCTGAGTTTATCATTCGCCATCTGCCCTGCTTCAACATATCTTAATTCATATAAGGCAGTCACTGTATGACCCGCGCCAATTTCGCCCGCATCCACCTTATCGTTGTTGAAATCCTCCCGTGCTAAAGCACGATTCTCATAACCGATTAGACGATACTCAGACACTAAGGCCGGATTAAACTCCACTTGCACTTTGACGTCTTTAGCAATAGTGAACAAGCTTGAACTTAACTCGTCCACCAGCACTTTTCGAGCTTCATTCAGGGTATCGATATAGGCATAGTTGCCATTGCCCTTATCCGCTAATTGCTCCATGAGTTGATCGTTGTAATTTCCCAAACCGAACCCTAAGGTTGTCAGGCCAATACCATGATCTTTTTCCTTCTCAATCAAGGCAATCAAATCATCAAAATCTGTCATACCAACGTTGAAATCACCATCCGTCGCGAGGATGACTCGATTAATACCATGGGGGATAAAATGCTTTTTCGCCAATTGATAGGCTTGTGTGATTCCTTGCCCACCATTGGTTGAACCACCTGCGCTCAATTGCTCTAACGCATAGGTTAAAGTTTGAGTGTCATTCCCCGACGCGCCATCGAGCACCACACCAGCAGCCCCAGCATAAACAACAATAGAAACTTTATCCTGCGCGCTTAATTGCGCCGTCAGCAACTTGAGTGCTGTTTGCAGTAAAGGCAATTTATCGGCAGATGCCATAGAACCTGACACATCGAGCAAAAAGACTAAGTTACTGGCGCCTAACTGAGATTTAGGTAAGTCATACCCTTTAAGACCAATCCGTAACAACATCATGTCATCGTTATAAGGGGATGGCGCAAGCTCTGTCGTAACGCTAAACGGCGCGGCATTTTTAGCAGGTAAGGGATAGTCGTAGGAAAAATAATTGAGCATTTCCTCAACTCTGACTGTACCTTTCTCGGGCAAGCGCCCTTCCCTCAGCATTCGTCTTAAGGTGGCATAACTGCCAGTATCGACATCGATGGAAAACGTCGATACTGGGATTTCTCCGGCCACCATGATGCCATTTTGCACCAGCGGCTCGAATTTATTTTGTGCTAACGGAATCGCGGCATAGTCTGACGGCATTGGGGCTATGTTCATTCCCATCACTGCACCATGGGTAGACATTTGCATCGGCACCGCGACTCTGGCCATCTTAGTAGCATCAAGCATTTCAGCACGGCGCAGTGACACTTCTTTATGACTCTGCTCGGCTTGCAGCTCCGCTTGTCGTTGTTGAGCCTCAGAGCCTTTACCGCCACAGGCCGTTAAACTCAGCATCACTAAGAATAAAGCTGCGCTATTGCTCGCCGATATGCTGACGCTTCCCCAAGATAATAAGGAATGTGTAATGGTTTTCTGGGAGTATATTGTTTTCATGTTGAATGCCTTTGATGTTGACCTAAGGCTGTAAACGGCGCAAATGACTAAAAGGGTTAAAGTATCAAAATATTTTACAAACCACTCTTAAATGAGAATCAAACAGCCTCCAAGCACACTTTTTATACAAAACAAAGTATTTTCAATCGTTTTTGCAATCAAGCTCACACTGCGTCTTGTATCAGGTCACTAAAATAGAAGCTTGTTACTCGCCTCGCTATGGGACCCACTCGTGTCACACTCAGCTCATTTGTTTTCCCTAAGAATCGCCCACGCACTCACAGAAGCTTGCGTGAAGGATAAGTATTCGTTTAAACGTTTTGGGCAAGATCTTCTTGCAGGTCTCACTGTCGGCATTATTGCCATTCCGTTAGCAATGGCATTAGCCATTGCCAGTGGAGTTGCACCTCAATACGGTTTATACACTGCGATTGTCGGCGGTTTTATTATCGCCATATCTGGCGGCTCACGTTATAGCGTGTCAGGCCCGACAGCGGCATTCGTAGTATTGCTCTATCCAATAGCCCAACAATTTGGTTTAGCAGGATTATTAATCGCGACTGTGATGTCCGGAATGATACTCGTCGGCATGGCAATGCTGCGACTTGGCCGATTAATTTTGTATATCCCTGAATCTGTCACCTTAGGCTTTACCGCGGGGATAGGTGTCGTCATCGCTACCTTGCAGCTCAAAGATTTTTTCGGACTCGAGATAGCCCAGATGCCAGAGCAATATCTGGCTAAGTTGATGACATTAGCTCAAGCGCTACCCTCGGTGCATTTACCTAGCCTACTGGTAGCATCCGCGACCTTAGCGACTATGCTACTTTGGCCAAAACTCAAAACACCCGTGCCAGCGCACCTTCCGGCAATCATACTCGGCACTATGTTCGCCTTGGTTCTCAATGCCATGGGTGCAGATATAGAAACCATAGGAACCCGTTTTCACTATCAACTGAGTGATGGCACCACAGGCATGGGAATTCCTGCCGTATTACCCAGTTTCGAATGGCCTTGGCTGCAAGCTGGCGCGAATGGCCAAGCCTTTCAGTTTAATCTCGCGACCTTTCAAGCCTTATTACCTGCAGCCTTTGCCATTGCCATGTTAGGCGCAATTGAATCGCTACTTTGTGCAGTGGTGCTCGATGGCATGACAGGTAAACGTCACAGTGCCAACAGTGAATTACTAGGGCAAGGTATAGGTAATATCATCACGCCGTTTTTTGGTGGTATTCCGGCAACGGCAGCAATTGCCCGTAGCGCGGCAAACGTCAAAGCGGGCGCTCAGAGCCCGATAGCGGCCATGATCCACGCCATAGTAGTCTTAATTGGTTTAGTTGCCTTAGCGGGCGTATTAGCTTATTTGCCCATGTCAGCCATGGCAGCCCTGCTACTTGTTGTGGCTTGGAACATGAGTGAAGCCCACAAGGCACTACATTTAATTAAAACTGCGCCCACCAGCGATATCATGGTTTTTGTCAGTTGTTTTTCATTAACGGTTATTTTCGACATGGTGATCGCCATCAGTGTTGGAATTATCCTTGCTGCCTTGCTGTTTATGAAAGAAATTGCCGAGATGACAAAGCTTTACGATATCAGCACCAACAAGCGTTATGTGGATCAAGAGCTACCTGCCGATTGGGCTGTCCTTAAAATTAACGGGCCGCTATTCTTCGCTGCTGCTGACCGCATTTTCTCCGAAATCGCGAGTCTCACTGAAGATAAACAAGTGATAGTGCTTTATCTCGATGGAGTATCTATTCTGGATGCGGGAGGATTAGCCGCACTGACGAAGCTGATTGAAAAATGCAAAGCGAATAAGACTAAGCTCATTATCGCCGATCTGCAGTTCCAGCCCATCCGAACGCTGGCGAGAGCGAAGATCCAGCCAATTGAAGGTGTGTTGAAGTTTTACTCGACCCTACGTGAAGCCATGACAGAAGCGCCAGTTATCACTCAGCAAACTGAAATCACTGCGGATAAGCAGACACAGTAAACCAGTAGCACGATCTCAGGGCTTAATGTTGCTGACTTATCTCAAAGGCCAACCTCAGTGTTGGTCTTTTTTATAGCTCCATCACCTCACCTATTCATCGCCGCGAAAGACGTTTTTTCACACGCAAAAACGGGCAGAAATCGTTAGGATCATGGTATTATTCAGCGCCATGATGCTAGCTACCGATGACGGCTAGACAAGCATCAACTGTACCTAGACCTGAAACAAGGTCAAAATATAATTAAAATTAGTGAGTTAAGGAGTTATCATGCAAGCCCTTGTTGCTGTTGTTATGGGTTCTAAAAGTGATTGGCCCACGATGGAAGCCGCCGCTGAGATAATGGATAAACTGCAAGTGCCTTATCATGTTGAAGTGGTTTCCGCCCATAGAACGCCAGATAAACTCATGGAGTTTGCAGCCTCTGCCGCCGAACGTGGTTTTAAAATCATCATTGGTGGCGCCGGTGGTGCAGCGCACTTACCCGGTATGATTGCCTCTAAAACTCGCTTACCCGTATTAGGTGTACCAGTCCAAAGTAAAGCCCTGTCAGGTATGGATAGCTTATTGTCTATCGTTCAAATGCCAAAAGGCATCGCCGTCGGCACCTTAGCCATAGGTACAGCGGGCGCATTCAATGCGGGATTATTGGCCTGCCAAATCCTTGCGAATAACGATACAGAATTAGCGGCTCGTGTTGACGCTTTCAGAGAAGAACAGACCCGTGCGGTACTGGACAATCCAGACCCGAGGGAAGTCTAATGACCCAGACAAACACTAAACCTAAGGTTTGGGTATTAGGTAATGGTCAGCTGGGCGCCATGTTGACCCACGCTGGTGAGCCATTAGCGATTGAAGTTAACGCCGTCGATATCATGACGCCTACGGATGACATTCTACCACTCGCGCCCCACGACATTATTACCGCCGAGCGCGAACAGTGGCCAGAGTCCGCCCTGAGTTTACAACTCAGCTCACACCCCCATTTTGTTAATGGTCCGGTATTTAGCCGTTTAGCCGACCGTTTTAGCCAAAAAAGTCTACTCGACCAGCTCAGTGTTCCCACAGCGCCTTGGACCTTGGTCGACGATAACACCCAAGTCGATACCCTGTATCAGCACTATGGTCCTAGAGTCTTGATGAAACGCCGTACTGGGGGTTATGACGGTAAAGGTCAACATTGGCTAAAAGAAGCCGAAGCGGGTGATATTCCAAACGATTGGCGTAACCTTGCGATTGCTGAGCAAGCGATTAATTTTGATGAAGAAGTATCATTGGTTGGCGTGCGTACTCGCAAAGGCGAATGTGTGTTTTATCCGCTGACGCTGAACTTGCATCAGGACGGCATTTTAATGGCGTCGATTTCGCCACTGGCACGCTTAAGCCCTTTGCAAGCCCAAGCCGAAGCTATGCTCAGCGCCATTATGCACGAGCTTGAATACGTTGGCGTGATGGCGATGGAATGCTTCCGTGTTGGTGATGAGTTATTGGTGAATGAGCTGGCGCCGCGAGTGCACAACTCTGGCCATTGGACTCAAGCCGGAACCCATATGGATCAATTCCAGCTGCATCTTAGAGCACTTTGCGGAATTGCGATCCCACAGCCACAAGTGAATTTTCAGTGTGTTATGGTCAACCTTATCGGTATCGATAATGACCCTCGCTGGTTAAGTTTGCCCAATGCTGAGTTGTACTGGTACAACAAAGAAGTTCGCCCGGGTCGTAAAGTCGGACATTTAAACCTATCAGTGCCAAATCAAACTGTGCTCAACCAGAGCATAGCCGCACTGCAAACTTGGATGCCAATCCAATACCAAGCACCATTAGCTTGGATATTGGCCGAATACGCAGAAAATTCGCGTTAATTCAGTATTTAGTACCAAAATCACTGATATGAAATTGTTCACAGTTTCATATCAGTTTATATTTCAATTTTCGTTATATACTTAACTGAACTCAGTGTGAATACGTTAGTGATGTATAGCATTCAATGATTACTAGCAATGACACAGATAAAGGAATAGTCGAGTGAAATTAAGGGATAATTTCAAACGTAAGACCATAGATCGCTTAGATTATCGCTATCATCTGCTACTGCTTATAGTGCCGATATGTCTATTCATCCTGCTGTTTATCTTTAATGCACCCACAGAAAATTGGACTATCCTGCCCTTACTGTTTGTTTGCATCATTTATATTTTTGCCTACAGCCTAATTTACTATTTGCATCAGGGTCGTTTAACTCGACTATGGCAGCATTTAGAGCAAGTCGTCACCATCAACGATGCCATCTATGAACTCGCCCATCTCTCGAGCCATTATAAAAATGAGCATGCCTTTCTGGACGCCTTACTCAATAAAGCCGTGTACGTGATTAATGGTGCCGAAATGGGCAGCATCATTAAAATCAACGAGGTGAATAATAAACTGTATTTTGAATCTGTCGTGGGGCTCGATTTAGCAAAGCTCAGACAACTGGATTTTACCTTAGAGCAAACTTTTGAATATCGACTCACTGAAGGGAGATGCGATCAAGTGGTGGTCATCAATGATATGAAGAATATCAATGCGGCTAGCACCTTAACGGAAGATGATCAAAAAGTGTTACTCTCAGTGTCGAAGCAGCCGATACGCTCAACCCTGTCTAGCCCTATTCGTATTGATGGCAAACTGTATGCCATGCTCAATCTCGATAGCAGTAGCCTTGGCGCCTTTAGCGATTACGACCGCAATCTTGTCTCTATCCTAACTCACGAAGCTAGCAATGCCATTGCGCTCTATCAGAAGTCACTGCAGATCACTAAACTCGCCAATTTTGATCCATTAACAGGACTTTATAATCGAAAGAATTTTGAAGATGAACTGCACCACTGGCAGCACAAACCTCACTTAGGCAGTTTTTTAATTATTATCGATATGGACAATCTCAAGTCCATTAATGATGCCTATGGGCACCAGATGGGTGATGTTGCCATCAAGCGAACAGCCACCGCCATGCTCACCTATTGGCAAAATAAAGGCATTATTTCCCGTTTTGGTGGCGATGAGTTTGTCGCTTTATGCCATGGGCCGTTAGCTCAAATTGAACAGGACTTAGATGATATGCGCAAAACCTTGAATCAAGGTTCAGAGCTTAGCCTAGGTTTTAGTTTTGGTATTGCCCCCTTCGAAGCCGATTGGTATCAATCCTTTAAGACTGCAGATCATGCTATGTATGAGCAAAAGCGTGCGAAGAAAAAAGCCATTCAGGCATTAGAAACCTTCGCAGTGAAAGCGCAATAAATCAATTGAAGTCAGTTGCTGCAGCCGATGTCAAAAGGCTAATATCAACAATCAGTAAGCGTCGGAGTTGAATATCTGAGTTTAAGATTTGAGTTTACTATCTCGATTAGCTATCTCGATTAAATATCTAAATTGAACACCGACAGTCAGCCATTATCACTTAAGTGGCTGACAATGATATAAAAACGTAATCTTAACCAAAAAATAAACGCCACAGCCAAGATGAATCTAAATCTTCTTGGCAGGTTTTATATTGAGCCGCGTAGCGTTTCGACCTCGCATCCACCTTGTTCGCCACTTTCACTAACCACGCCTTAGATTTATAACTGCCACGGCGATAACCGCCCCAGCCTTCGTGATAATTAAGATACTGCGCCCGCGCATCCCATTTAGATACGCCATTTATCTTATGGGTTTTGCTAATAAACCAGCCCATAAAATCCAAGGCATCATCGAAATCACTGCGGCTCGACCAACTGTTTCCCGTCTCACGCACATAATCATCCCACGTCATGGTCTTAGCCTGCGCATAACCATAGGCATCGCTGGCACGGCCAATAGGGATAAAACCTAAAAAGTATTCCATCGGTGGCGCGGCGTTGTGCTTGAATGAACTCTCTTGATACATCATAGCTAACGGCACATGCACTGGCACACCCCATTTATTACGGACATCTTTAGCGGCATCGTACCAATCTCGGTGTTCTTGAAATATCTCACACAAATTTTCGGGAGACTTAGGCGGAGATGTCGCGCAACCTGACAAGATGCCGAGACTTGCGCAGAGTAAGATAGCGGAGGACTTATTCATTAATATCATGTTCTTTGGAGAGTTAGCTCGCGCCATGATGTCATAGACTCAGGCTGAGGCAAGCATAAAAAGCCTTTTTGCGCTTAGAAGATCTCAGCGCTAGGGGCTAAATCAATATGACTTAATCGTATGTTGCTGGCTTACCACTTGAACTTAACAATTTGGCTATTTCGTTTCGGGACTCAGCTCAAACTGACACTCATGATCTTCTTGCTGCCACACGCCGGGTTCCCAATACGCAGTGTCTTTACCCATATAGCGCTTATCGGTGTGAAATAACGCACCGATATGATAACGCTGATGACTTTCAACATTGAGCTTGAATACTTTGGGTGTCCGCGCGGCAAGCGTGACTGACAAACTTGGATCATCAATCAGCTCCGCAACGGTAAATTCATATTCGCCAGGCGCTAACTGATAATTAGGCTTAGAAACGACTGCCTGCCCGTTTAAATGGGTCACCACCACTCGATACCAGTGAGTACTGGTATCGGGCTGCAAATAACCCGACACAGTACCACAGCCCAGTGGGTCTTCAGGTGACGCGGCGCAGCCAGATAACAAGGCACTGAACCCAATCAAAGCTGCGCGGGCACGTAGGCCAGTGAAAGAGAATAACCCCTCTTTCACAACTTCACTCCAAAGTAATCTTCCAGATAATCATCGAATGAAACTGCACTCTGCGCCGCCTCTAGTTCAGCTTGCTTGTTAAGCGAACTGGATGCTTCAGCTTGATACTGCGCTATGGTCTCACTCGACAAGGGATAATCGATAAAGTATTGATAGTATTGCTGCGCTAACGTCATTACCCACTGACCATGATCTTGGCCCTTGTTGATCACGTTTTGCAGTACTTGTCCCGACAGGGTTAAATTCGGATCTTCAGCCGCTTTACGCCAATGGGCCAAAGCCACTTGATAATCCGTCCCCTCACCATCGAGCAATACTGCCAAAGGTTGCAAAGCATCAAACAACTCTTCTAACCAAGATTTAAGCGAACGTGAACCGTCTGCGGTTAATAACTCAAGCCCAGGTTTACGGCCTTCAAGCACCACAGCTTTAAGATTTGCGCTTAATCTCGCCTCTTCGCTCGCCTCAGACTTAGGCGACTGCGTTAATAAACAATAGAGTAGGAATAAATCGAGGAAACGCACTTGTGTCGCCTCAATGCCAACCGGGCTAAATGGATTAACATCCAACGCTCTCACTTCAATGTATTCCACCCCAGCACGGGCCAAAGCTTCAGACGGTTTCTCGCCACTACGTGTGACCCGTTTCGCACGGATTGGCGAGTAGAACTCGTTTTCAATCTGCAATACATTGGCATTAAGTTGACGATACTCACCATCGACTTTAACGCCGATATTAGCAAAGTTTGCTGAAGGCATTTTAGTGGCAGCATTCACGCCAGCCAGATACTCAGGCAAAGAGTTATAGCTGATATTTAGATCTTCTTGCTCTTTGTTGGTGTAGCCTAAATCACTCATACGCAACGAAGTGGCATAGGGCAGATACAGAGTTCCGTGGCCCGTTTTTTCAAACTTGAGGTCGGTTTTTTGATCTTTAATAAAGGAGCTACATAACGCTGGCGAGGCACCAAATAAATAAGGTAGTACCCACACTAAACGGCGATAGTTACGGATCAAGCCGAAATAGGATTCTGAAATAAAATCATCGTAAGTTAACTCTTTATCACTTAACTCATACAGGCTTTGCCATAATTCTTGCGATACCGAAAAGTTAAAGTGCACCCCAGAGATGATCTGCATCAGGGCACCATAACGATAGGTTAAGCCCTTACGATACAAGGTTTTCATCATGCCAGTATTCGATGAGCCATAGCGGGCAACGGGGATCTGTTGCTCATCTTTCACATAGCAAGGCATGCTCACGGGCCACAAACGCTGACCATTTAAGTGGCGCACGCTGAAGGCATGAGTCTCAGTTAACCCAGTGAGAAGTTGCTCAACATTGTGATTTACTGGCGTAATAAACTCGAGCAAGGCTTCACTGTAATCCGTCGTAATACGTGAATGCATTAACGCCGAGCCTAAGGCTTCGGGATGCGAGTCTGTAGCGAGATAACCAAACTCATCAATCCGCAACGCCTCACGTTCTATGCCACGTAACATACCCAAGAGTGCGGTGCGCCCATTGGCGTCCGAGAGATGTTGTACTAATTCATTGAATGACTTCAATTTGCGCTTCTCTAATTGGTGATTCGCTATCGCGACAAGGTTAACAGTCAGACCTTTATTTTGAGGCTTATCTTGCAAAATATGCCTCAAAATAAATCTAAACCTGTCTGTGGGGCAAGCCAAATTCACACCTTGTATGATTAAAAGCAGACGGTGACAGCTAATGCTGTCACCGTCTTTCGATGTAAATCCGGTAAATATGGGGCAAATAGTCGTTAACTAATGCACCCGTCTATCTACCTATATAAGGGCGAAATACTAATTTACAATACTAAAGTTTCAATTGGATAGCCCAATACCGCTAAATCAGCTTCAATTGTCGCTTTATCTCCCACCACCAGAATCACCATTTTATTGATATCTAGCTCGGAAGCCGCGAGGGCATTGAGTTCATCTTTTGTTACAGTATTAATGATCTTGTCCTGTTGAGTCGTAAAATCTTGACTCAATTGGTAACGTTGGATCATCCGCATAAAGCCCGCTTTTTGATACGGTGTTTCATAATCAAGAGCTTGCCCTTGAGAGACTGAATTACGCATAAAGGCAAGTTCAGTATCCGTCATGCCCTGCTGCTGATAAGCACTGATTTCTTTTACAAACTCAATGAGTGCTTTCGCCGTCACGTCACTGCGAACGTTACTTGATGCGACAAAATCGCCCACTTCAGCACCGCCTGTAAAACGAGTGCGAGCACCATAGGTATAACCTTTATCCTCACGTAAATTTAGGTTGATACGGCTATTGAATGCGCCGCCTAACGGATAATTCATCAGATAAGATTTAAAATAATCGCCTGTGGCATCGTAGGGTAATGCGCGCTTGGCAATATTGATTACCGATTGCGCCGCACCAGGTTTATCAATCACATAAATTGTGCCGCCTTTTAATGCAGGGAGTGGCTTAAGTGGCGGTACCACAGCTGCTTCTCCTTTCCACTGGTTTAATCCCGCTAATTTAGGCAGCAATGCAGATTCAGATAAATTAGCAACAGTGACAATTTTAGCGTTGCCGCCTTGATACTGCTGGGCATAAAACGCTTTTACATCGGCTAACGTAAGCGCCGCGACAGAATCGAGCGTGCCGAGATCATTCACACCTAACGCATTGTCTTTACCGTATAACAAAGACGACAACGCCGTATCAGCCAGATAGCTAGGATCGGACTGCATATGCTGGATCTGTTGTAATTGCTGCTGTTTCACTCGCGCAAAGTCAGCTTCGCTGAATGCTGGTTGAAACAGCTTTTCTTCCATAATCGCCAGCGTCTCATCTAAATGTGCTGTCAGAGCTGATACTTTGATCGAACTTTGATATTCAGACGCACTAAAGTCGACACTACTACCTAGCATTTCTAAGGCTTGTGATAGTGCTTCACTGCTGCGCTTCTGGCTCGATTCATTAAGCATTTCCGCAGTCAGCGTTGCTAAGCCTGCTTTTTCGACGGGTATGAGTCTGTGGCCACCATTGAGATAAACAATTAACTCAACTGTTGGCGTTTCTGTACTTTGAGTGCCCATGACTTCGATGCCATTGGCTAAGGTTTTTGTCCAAATTTTAGGTACTTTGAGCATAGGTGCAACGCCAGATGCAGGCATCTTAGTCCGATCAAAACTTGAAACAAGTTCAGGCTTGGGCAAATCCCCCTCTACCGCAGAGTGTGCAATCGGCAACGTTGCTGGCGTGAAGTTATCCGCATGAGCAATAAGTGACGTCATTCCCTGCGGCACCACACTCATAACCACCATAGGTTTATCTTTAATGTATTGCTTAAACACGCGCATCACATCGTCTTTGGTCACATTGGCATAACGATTCAGATCTGAGGCAATCATGTTCGGATTGCCCGACAGCGTTTGGTTCATCGCTAAGGTCGACACTTTGCCAGAAACACTCTGCAGGCTATAAATGGTATCAGCCTCAAACTGCACTTTGACTTTTTGCAGATCGTCATCGGTAACGCCACGTTGCTCAAACTCCTTAATCGAGTCGAGGATACGTTGCTCCAGATCCGCCAATTTGCCGCCCTTTTCAGGATTGGCTAAAGCATAAATCGACATCTGACACGCAAGCTCTTGACAAGGATGACTCACATTAGCCTGCACGGCATAACCGTCCTTAACCAAGTTTTTATATAATAAGGATGTTTTACCACCACCTAAAATATTAGCTAACAGATCGAGCGCGGCCTCATCTGAATGTCTAGCGTATACGGTTGGAAAACCAATACGGATCAAAGGCAAGTGCACTTGATCTTCCATGGAGAGGTAACGCGTCTTGTCTAAGTTAACCAGCGCCTTTTGCTCTAACGAGACTTCAGGACCGCGGGGGATTTCACCAAAATATTTATTGACCCAAGCTAAGGTTTGCATTTCATCGAAATCGCCACCTATGGTCAAGGTCGCATTGTTAGGACCATACCAACGTTGGAAAAAGTGTTTAACATCGTCAACCGTGGCGCGATTAAGATCGTCCGGCCAGCCAATTACAGGCCAAGAATAAGGATGACCGACAGGGTACATAGCTTGGCTAAAACGCTCACTCATGCGGCCATAGGGCTGATTATCGATACGTTGTGCGCGCTCGTTTTTGACGGTTTCGCGCTGCACTTCAAATTTTTCACTAGTGAGTGCGGGCAACAAAAAGCCCATACGGTCCGACTCAAGCCACAACATTTTTTCTAATTGATTGTTGGGTACTGTCTCAAAGTAATTGGTTCTGTCGGTATTGGTCGTGCCATTTAGGGTACCACCGGCTTCGGTAACCACTTCAAAATGCTGTTCATCGGCAACATGCTGCGAGCCTTGGAACATCATGTGTTCAAATAAATGCGCAAATCCCGAACGCCCAGCTAATTCGCGAGCAGAGCCCACATGATAAGTGACGTCGACATGCACTAAGGGATCTGAATCATCTTGATGTAAAATAACCGTTAACCCATTGGCTAATTGGTACTTTTTGTAGGGGATCCCTACTTGCGAATCGGCCAATTGCACATTTTCGATAAGTTTAACGCCTGCGGGCAAGTTCGCCGTAGTCGTTTCAGATGCACAACCCGCAAGTGCGGCAGAAATTGCGACCGCTAATATCCATTTCTTCAAAACATTCCCCTCATACATCAATGGGCCAAAATAAAGTGTTATAGCTAAAGTGCTGCGTAGCGTCATAGTGCGCTTAAATGATTAAGCATTGGGATTTATGACTCGCAAAATTGACACTAAGTTCCTATCTATACAGTAAATTCAGTCTAAACGGAAAAACACTCCCCGCCCTTGACCACTAAATGCATCCTAGCGCCATCATGCCATCCATTGCAGCACGGCAGCGGCAATAATTAAGTAACGAATTGTTTTACCAATTAAAATCATCACCAAAGAGGGTATTAGCGGTAGCCTCAACCAACCCGCCAATAAACAGAGAATATCGCCGACAACTGGTGCCCATGAGAGTAACAACGCCCATACGCCGTAGCGTTCAATCAAGGCGAGCCCCTTTGCGTGTTTACCTTTCGCTAACGCTTCTGGTGATTTTGCGAGGCGACCTAAGCGGCCTAAATAGAAACTGGTCATCGCGCCCAAGGTGTTACCAATACTGGCCACCACGACCAGCGCAACCCAAGCCTCTGGAGTTTTGTTTAATAACGCCACGAGTAAGACTTCAGATCCCCCCGGTAACAAAGTGGCCGCTAAAAAAGCGCCGGAGAACATAATACCTAACTCAGTCATAATGGCTTACTCAATGATAAATCTCTCTTTTTGTATTCAATGCGATGAGGTTTGCCATGGGTTAATTGAATGTTTCACTTAATCTTTTTACAACAAACTCACTTATCACAATAAGTTATAAGAAAAACGGTTTGTTATAACCCTAGCTCTGTCGATACAATAGGTTAACTATGGCAGGCAATAACCATGCGCATGACTGAGAGCGCGTTAACATCACGCTCAACTCGTTAAATACGAATCCTATCATCGCAGGCCTATTGGCTCACTCTTAATTTATTTTTCTGGAATATGCATGATCCTTCAAACCATTAGCCGCATTCCGTTTTGGCAAAAAGTCTTAGCAGGCTTTATCTTAGGTGCGCTCGTTGGCGTTATTTTAGGTGAAAGCGCCACAGTGCTAAAACCATTAGGTGATCTGTTCATTGGGGCCATTAAGATGTTGGTCGCACCTTTGGTATTTTGTGCCATTGTCGTGAGTATCACATCACTCAACTCGCAAACCAGCCTGAAACGCCTAAGCTTGAAAACTTTGGGTATGTTCATGCTGACAGGCACAATCGCCTCTCTGATCGGCTTAGCTGTAGGCTCAATGATCGACATGGGTGGCACCATGCAACTCACAACGACTGAAGTGCGCGAGCGTAATATTCCCGGTTTCGCACAAGTGTTGCTCGACATGATCCCTGTCAATCCTTTTGCTTCACTCGCTGAAGGCAATGTACTGCAAATTATCGTGTTTGCAGCTTTGGTGGGTATCGCTATCAATAAAGTCGGCGAGAAAGCAGAGCCATTAAAACGCACCATTGAAGCAGGTGCTGAAGTCATGTTCCAACTGACTCGCATGGTCCTAAAACTAACCCCTATCGGTGTGTTTGGTTTAATGGCATGGGTTGTAGGTGAATATGGTTTATCAACCTTACTGCCTTTAGGTAAGTTTATCGGGGCTATCTACATTGCCGCCTTTATCCACATCATCTTCGTTTATGGCGGGTTAGTGAAGTTTGTTGGTGGTTTAAGCCCACTGCAATTTTTCCGTAAAGCTATGCCAGCACAGTTAGTCGCATTTAGTACTTCCTCAAGTTTTGGTACTTTACCTGCGAGTACTCGCGCAGTCGAAACCATGGGCGTATCAAAGCGTTATAGTGCCTTTGTGATGCCATTAGGTGCGACCATGAACATGGACGGCTGTGGGGGTATTTACCCTGCGATAGCCGCTATCTTCATCGCTCAAATTTACAATATTCCGCTCGACACACTGGACTATGTGATGATCGCCGTGACTGCAACAGTGGCTTCTGTTGGTACCGCTGGCGTACCAGGAAGTGCGATGGTGATGTTAACTGTCACCTTAGGTGTGATTGGTCTGCCACTTGAAGGCATTGCCTTTATCGCCGCGATTGACCGTATTATCGATATGATCCGCACAGCAACTAACGTGACGGGCGATATGATGACTGCTGTTGTGATTGGTAAATCCGAAAATGAACTCGATGAAGCGCAGTTTTATTCGAACGACAATCAAGACGTTACACCAGTGAGTTCGTAGCAATAACAATACTGTATAAAAAGTATTAAGCTAAATCATCAGTACCATTGACCACAGTAAGAGACCGCTTCGGCGGTCTCTTTTATTATCCTGCAAACAGTCTTTAATCTATTGGCTTTAGAGACCACAATCGACTTCGACAGTCTCTATTAACTGCAAAATAGGTTACTCAAATAAGATCAAGCTGTTAGACTCTAAAACCACTCTAACTCACACTTTAGCAGAACAGACAATGACGAGACTCTTCCTTATCCCGCTGATCCTATGTTTGTTTTGGGCGTTATTTTTAAAAGCCAACAAACTCACGCTAAAACAAGGCAGACGAGGTTTTATCTACATTATCGGTATAGGTGGCGGGCTAATTTTAATCCTTATGGCATTACTCTGGTTAACAGCTTAGGTTAATACCAAGGATTTATACTATAAATTAGTAACTTAACAAAAAAGCCAACTCAATACTGAGTTGGCCTTAGTGATAAAACAGCGTTAACAACTAGAATAAATTCGAAGATAAACCCGCTTAATTTACCCACTCAGTCAAGCCCAATCAGTTAACCCAATCTGTCATCCCCCCAGCACGGCAAGTAAAATCCCCGCAGCCACAGCAGAACCTAGCACTCCCGCCACATTGGGACCCATGGCGTGCATTAACAAGAAGTTGTGTTGGTTGGCCTCTAATCCAACTTTGTTCACGACTCGTGCTGCCATAGGTACAGCCGACACCCCTGCGGCACCAATCAACGGATTAATCTTACCACCCGACAACTTACACATCAGTTTTGCCATCAATACACCTGCAGCAGTACCAATGCCAAATGCTAAAGCTCCCAATACCAAAATTCCTAAGGTTTCCAGTCGCAGGAATTGGTCGGCAGATAACTTAGAACCGACAGCTAGACCTAAGAAAATCGTAACGATATTGATAAGCTCGTTCTGCGCCGTTTTCGATAATCTATCCACTACGCCAGATTCGCGCATCAAGTTACCAAGACAAAACATACCCACTAACGGCGTAGCCGCAGGTAAAAAGAGAATCGTTAATCCCAGTACCATCAAAGGGAAAATGATCTTTTCCTTCTTACTGACTTCGCGCAGCTGCTCCATTTTAATTTCGCGCTCGGCTTGAGTTGTCAGTAAACGCATGATCGGCGGTTGAATAATAGGGACTAACGCCATGTAGGAATAGGCCGCGACCGCAATCGCACCTAATAACTCAGGCGCCAGTTTTGAGGCAAGGAAAATCGCCGTTGGTCCATCGGCACCGCCTATAATCGCAATGGCCGCTGCATCCTTCATGGTGAACTCAAATCCCGGCACTAAGTTCAGCGCTATTGCGCCAATCAGTGTCGCAAAAATCCCAAACTGCGCAGCCGCCCCTAATAACAGAGTTTTAGGATTGGCAATCAAGGCGCTAAAGTCGGTCAGCGCACCAACACCCATAAAGATCAACAGCGGGAACACCCCAGTCTCAATCCCCACATAATAGGCGTAATATAGCATACCGCCTTCTTCGGTAAATCCCGCATGGGGAATGTTCGCCAGCACTGCACCAAAACCAATGGGCAACAATAGCAAAGGCTCAAAACCACGTACGATGGCGAGATACAAGAGCAAAGCGCCCACTGCCATCATCAACACTTGCCCGCCAGTAAAGTGAGCGATTCCCGTCTCGGCCCCAAAAGCCATTAAACCTTCCATAATGACTCCTACGCCAAGGCCAGTAATTGAGAACCCACAGACACTGAGTCACCTTCTTTCACCCAGATCTTAGCGATAATGCCATCGCCCTGTGCACGAATTTCAGTTTCCATCTTCATCGCCTCAAGGATGATCACGACATCGCCTTCACACACTCTATCGCCTGGAGAAACACGCACTTTGAAGATGTTGCCCGACAAAGGCGCGCTCATTTCAAGCCTGATTTCACCATGGCTTGTTGATGGCGTTGTACTCTCAGTCACTGCTTGCACAGCATGAACACTTTGTCCCTGTGGCTGGATTTGCGAGATCTCACCGCCTGCGGCGACTTCAACTACGTACTCTTGCCCTTCGACTGTTACCGTGTAAGTTTCAGGGCCACGATCCGCAGCATTAGAAGCAGCAAGTACCGAAGTCAATTCAGGTTTAGGCTCAAAGGCGTTCGGATCGTCACGATTCTTTAAGAACTGCAATCCTATTTGTGGGAAAAGTGCATAGGTCAGCACATCATCGTCATGCTCTGAAGATAGGCGAATGCCTTGTTCCTGTGCTTTATCAGCTAACTCAAGCCGTAATTTAGCCAGCTCTGGCGTTAATAAATCAGCAGGGCGACATGTAATGGCTTCGGCTCCTTGTAAGACTCTCGCTTGCAATGCGGCATTGACTGGCGCAGGCGTCGCGCCATATTCGCCCTTAAGCACGCCTTCAGTCTCTTTAGTCAGTGACTTATAACGCTCCCCCATCAACACATTAATGACCGCCTGCGAGCCGACAATCTGCGATGTAGGTGTCACTAAGGGCAAAAAACCTAAGTCAGCACGCACGCGGGGAATTTCTTCCAAGACCAAGTCCATCTTATCGGCCGCGCCTTGTTCCTTAAGTTGGCTCTCCATATTGGTCAGCATGCCACCAGGCACTTGTGCACGTAAGATCCTCGAATCAATGCCTTTCAGCACGCCTTCAAACTTAGCGTACTTCTTGCGTACTTCACGGAAATAAGCGGCAATCTCCTCAAGCAATACCGTATCGTAACCAGTCGCACGCTCAGTATCTTCCACCATAGCGATAACGGTTTCAGTAGCAGTATGTCCATAGGTTTGGCTCATTGACGAAATTGCCGTATCGAGCCCATCGATACCCGCTTCAATGGCTTTCTGATAAGTGGCGGTACTTAATCCTGTCGTCGCATGACAGTGCATAGATAACACGAGTTGCGTTTGGGATTTTAGTCGACTGATAAGCTCAAACGCTTCCATAGGCTTAAGTAAGCCCGCCATATCTTTGATACACAAAGAATCACATCCCATATCTTCGAGACGTTTTGCCATATCAACCCAAGTCTCTATGGTATGCACAGGGCTAGTCGTGTATGAGATCGTTCCCTGCGCATGGCCGCCAACTTGGCGCACCGCTTTCACCGCAGTTTCGAGATTACGAACATCATTCATTGCGTCGAAAATACGAAATACATCGACGCCATTGGTATGGGCACGATCGACAAAACGCGTGACTAAATCATCGGCATAATGGCGATAACCTAATAAGTTTTGGCCACGCAGCAGCATTTGCTGCGGCGTATCAGGCATTGCCTTTTTCAACTCACGAATTCTGTCCCAGGGATCTTCACCAAGATAACGAATACAGGCATCAAAAGTCGCCCCGCCCCAAGATTCCAATGACCAGAAACCAATCTTATCGAGTAACGGCGCTATAGGTAACATGTCATCAATGCGTAAGCGCGTCGCTAAAATGGATTGATGTGCGTCCCGCAATACGACATCAGTTAAAAATAATGGCTTAGCCACTGCTGTCGTAGAATTAGATACAAAAGTCATACTGCTCCCCATTACTTAATCTGTGATCGATACTGCTTTACCGCTAGTGAAATCGCAGCGACCAAGCTTGGATCTAACGGTTTAGCATCAGATTGCGCTACCCTCTGCTGACTTTTAGCATGATTTTTAGCAAAACGTGCAGATGCAGTATCGACTGCACACCAACGCGCAACCAAATGAATCCCAAGGATTAGTACACTTAAAAATAAATAAACTAAGCCCATCCCCAAAAACATAATGCCAACGGCATCCAATAAAGATTGCGTTACATCCTCCATATCTCCCCTACCCCTTACTCTCTAGATCCCTATCAACAGCGCGATTGCCCCAAAATCATCGCTATCGCATTACAAGTTCAAAATTCATCAAATGAACTGCTCATAAACTATGGTTCTTCCGTAAACAGACACATAGCAATCACCAATCAGAAAAGAATCGAATAAAAAATCACATTTTAAAGCTAACTAATCACACAACAAGAAAGCCAGCTAAACTCAACCTGCTAAGAACATAACCAATTGATAACAAAAAAACCATATCAGTGTAAATTGGTCTTACCAATATCAAGTAAATCCACAGGCGACAAGTTATTAATCCTCATAAATCGAGTGATTAATTCAATATTCCATAATAAAATAAGCATAATATTGGATTTAAGCTGAAGTGATGTCTTATGCTAAAAAATGATTCCTAAATTGAAAACAACGAGCATAGGAATAAATCAAGTGAAAAAGTATGCAGATTTCACAATCCAAGTCACTGCTATTTGATTCTGAATGAATATAGAAAGGCATGTCGTTTTGAAGGAATTGATTGAAGAAGAGGAATGGGTTCAATCTAGACAAATTAAATCATCCATTTTGACAACTCAAGTATCCGCCTTGGTATCAACGCCGAGAAGTGCCCGACAATACGATCTGTGTATCGAACAGTTACCTTGAGAGATACGTAACAGTATTACCTCAGAAAACCTTAGCCTCTTAGTTATGCGCAGGATTAAGCAATAGGACTAGGGCAAGAACGAAATGAGGAAGCCTAAGAGCGACAAGGAACTCAGTAATTGAAATAGCAAGTAAGTTGGTGAGTTGGTGAGTTGGTGAGTTGGTGAGTTGGTGAGTTGGTGAGTTGGTGAGTTGGTGAG
>NZ_JAKKRV010000022.1:0-68756 GCF_025653985.1 Shewanella sp. SM69 | reverse complement strand
CATCTATCATCCGTGGCAGGCCAATTTCGTGACAAAAGGCGGCAATGAGACCAAGGTGATCTAAGCGTTTAATAACAGGATGGGTAGACATATTTTGAGACCGTCAAATAGCAGTAATAGATCAAAACTGTCGATCGCGGTCAAGATGGTGTCGTAGTTTTTATGAAAAGCTGATCGCCAGATCACACTATTTAAATTCTGGAATTAGCTGCGGAATGACGGTTTTAGTGCGCTAAGGGATTGTTCTAACTCTAGTGTTCTTTCTTTTACTTGCCTTGCGAGCTCTTCTTTATAGCTACGTTCGAGCTTGAGTAGCCGCTCTCTATCTTCTAAGGCTATTTGCAGTTCCGTCTTAGAATTCTTTAAGGCGCTAAATGAGCTTCTAAGTTGTACTTGCATGCTATTGATGGAATCGGCGACTTGTTTGAATTCATCAATTTTTTCATGACGGTCAAATTGTAGTGGCTCGTATTCATGGTCTATGTCGATATTTTTGCAGTATTGGCTGAGTTTATCTAAGTGTTTAGTAATGTTGAACCACACTAAAAATAGAATAAACCCAGCCACTAAGAAGGTTTTAATGCCATTAGAAAGCAGAATGATAATGGCCTTATCATACAAGCGTTGATAGATAGCATCGACATCGACTTGTATTTCGAGTGTGCCGACATTGATGTTTTCAGTCGGTGATTTATAGACTAAAGGAAAGGTTTTATCTAAGGAGTGTTCTTGTTTTTGCTCGCCTGCATTCCATGCTTGGCCGCTGTCATCTTTAATCGAAATATAGTTAATATCGGGCAGCTGAATTAGCCCATTGAGCTGAGTGTTAATGAGCCGCTCGTCAATAACCCAAATACTGGCGGCGAGCACATCTAAGTTCACCTTTTCCATGTTGGAAAATACTCTATCGATACGCACGACATCATTGCGATAATCACTGATCAACTGATACGCAGTGGTGATTAAGGTGATAACAGAACTAAAAAGTACAATAGACAGGGTAAGGTGCCTGCCTATGGGGCTTTTGATAAGTTGGCTAAAGAATGTCAGCATCTTAAATTTTCTTTATGCAATAGCGGCTTGAGATGCTTATAAGCATAGACCTACAGATCCAGAAAGTGCATTTTCTCGCAGATAAAATCAACGAAATATGTCTTCATTTGTGGCATTAAATTTGCTTATTAGCCGATAAGTTCAATTTTTTGTCACTGGGATAGCACTATGTTTAAACTCAAGCTGGATTCAGTTAAGTTTTTTAGCCCGAAGAAAATGATGTTTAGAGTCATGCTGTGGCTTATGGTGAGTTGTTCTGTCTTACTTCTTATTCCCCCTAATGTGCTGGCAGTGCTGGCGCTCGATAAATTTGTGCCAGAACATGCACAGTTTGTTGGATTAGGTCTAATCGTTTCTATCGCTTACTTTTTGAGTCAATTAATTAACTTAGGCTTAGATGAGTCTATCCGTCATTTAAGTGATAAGCGCGTTATTGAGACGATTGAAGCTAAAGTGAATCTACTTGATCCCGCTGAGCGAGCTTTAGTGAGGGAATTCTTTCTTCAAGGCGCCACGATTTTGACTCTGCCGCAAAATGAACCCGCTGTAAAAAGTTTAGTGAATGCCTGCATCTTAGAAAAGCTCGGTAACGAGCGCCATTATGCGATTCAGGGACCGACCGCCGACTATAAGATTGCCATGAAAGCGCGTATGTACCTTAACCGTGATGTGCTGCGTTTGCCAGCAGGTGAGCCGAGCCAAGAAGAAATGCAGTCGTTGATTAAGGCGCGCCCGCAATTTTTGAATGGATTAGTACAAAACAGAAAACACGCAACATAGGCGTGTTCAGCCCCACTCGGATGAGTGCTAGCTATGTTTTAGTTAGCACTTTTAACATGCGAGACAACAAAAAATGGGGGTGATAAGACCCCCTAGATTTTGCATTTATACAAGAAACATGAAGAACAATTGGAGCAAAAACTATGGTTTCGGTGCCGACTTCACAATGAACATCCAAGTGATATAAGACACTATCCCTATTGTGCTAAAGATAACGATCATTGAAAGTAAGCCTATGGGGTTACCAAACATCAGATCTAACCAAAATGCCATGACTGAAATCCTCTTTCCTGTGAAGTCCTCGCTAAATTAGCGGTATTCGATAGCTAAAATACTGATCTCGATCAATAAAAAATCGACATAGGAATACAAAGTCATAACCCTTAGTTAACTCTGTGATCTTGGTCAAATTTAAGGGTATGCTTAACAGCGACGAGTTCAAACAATTTAGCTTTGTTTCTTCTTCCGTTAGCGTCTAGGATTAACCTATTCAACTCGATCGATATTTAGTTAACGCGCTATTCCATTTATTCGTTCTTGTTTTTATATGAAGGCGCGATATCAGTTTTTTAAAGGAGTAAAAAATGGATTCTAAAAAAAGTCACAAGGATTCAATGGGATATAATTCTATCTTTGCGCCACTATTGTTGCTGATTTATCCCCTCTATTGTTTGGTGATCACAGGGCACTTTGTTGCCATTTTGTGTTTAAGCGCGCTCGCCGCCATTTTAATGTTCAACATCAATAAATTAATTCGTAATTTGAGACAACTTGAGCGTGCAGCACACCACTTAGGCGAGGGAGATTTGAGTTATCAATTGGAAGAGAAAGATGCGGGTGTGTTCATTAAGGTAGTACATAACATTAATCGCATGGGTGAAGATGTCAGCCGTACGATTTTGTCTTTATCTGATACCTGTGAAGGGATGAAAAAAGTCGCCTCGGATATCAAGGTTATCAGTGAGCAGGCAAAGCAAGGCGTGTTAGAGCAAGAGCATCAAACGGAACTGGCAGCCAGTGCAATGACACAGATGGTTTCAAGTGTACAAGCCGTATCGCAAAATGCGGTGAGTGCTGCGCAGGCAGCTGATATTGCCCAAAGTTCTGCTAAGCGCGGCGATCAAATCATGAATGGCATAGTCACTAAAATTGGCGCTATGTCGCAACAGATCCATGATACTCGAACCGTGATCGAGCACTTGGCCGCCGACAGCAACAATATCAGTAGCATTATTGAAACCATTTCGCAGGTGGCCGAACAGACCAATTTACTCGCCTTAAATGCTGCCATTGAAAGTGCGAGAGCGGGTGAACATGGTCGCGGTTTTGCTGTAGTCGCCGATGAAGTACGTAATCTCGCTAAACGAACATCCGAAGCCACGGTTGAGATCCAGCAGCAAATCGCCGCATTACAAAAAGGCGCACAACATGGTGTTGAAGTCATGTTGAAAAACGTGGCGATTGCCGACGAAACGGCTGATATGGTTGATCAAGCTCACAGTGCACTCGGGCAGATTGTCGCTCAGGTGGAGACCATTACCGATATGTCCCACCAAATCGCCACGGCATCGGGACAACAACATACAGTAGCAGAGGAAATTAATAAAAATATCAGTGTGATGGCTGAGCTAGCCCTGAGTAATGCCTCCCACACCAACAACACTAACTTATCGAGTTTGAAAGTGTATAACATGTCGCAGGAAATCGGCTCCTTGCTGCATCGATTCCATGTGAATGCGGCATTTTTTAATTCGAGTCAGGCACAAAATAAACTCTTTGTGAAATGGGGACCTGAGTTAGACATAGGGATGCCAGAGATCAATCGTCAACATCAGCGCTTAGTCTCATTGATCAATGAATTACACCGCACATTAAATGAAGAGTATGGACTTGAAGCCATCAAACGTATCGTGCAAGGGTTAGTGGATTACACCGCCAATCACTTTGCCTATGAAGAGGAACTCTTTGCGCGTTTTGGTTACCCTCAAACTGACAGCCATAAGGAAAAGCACGGCAAGTTAGTTGGGCAAGTACTTGATTTTCAAAAGCGGGTTGTTAGGGGTGAAGATGTTGCCGACGAATTAATGGCTTTCTTGAAAGCTTGGTTGGTAAACCATATTCAAAAAAGTGATAAAGAATATACCGCTTTTTTATTATCCCATGGCGCAGAATAACCCCAAGAGCATGATTTTTGAGCGGTTAAATGCAATTTGTATTAAAGTCGCGGCAAAAGACTTGCCATTGTCATAAGCAAAGGTATAATTCCCAGCACTTAGAGACAGCCAGTTGTTTTGATTGCTTCTAAGTGCATATTTGATATGCCAGTGTGGTGAAATCGGTAGACACAGGGGATTCAAAATCCCCCGCCCTTAAAAGCGTGCCAGTTCGAGTCTGGCCACTGGTACCAAATCCTTCTGATGAAGGAACTAAAACCGACCTAGAGTCGGTTTTTTTGTGCCTGAAATTTGGTTTTCGCTCGGTGCTCTAGGTTGAGCTAGTGGGATTCGGCGATATCCATTTGCGTCATAGTCACGCCTTTGATTTGTGCATAAATCGCTTTTCCATGAGTGAGTTGCAGTTCGTCGCAGGCCCAAGGGGTGATGTTGGCCCAAAGTTCATCGCGGCCTAGGGCTATTTTTAATTGGATTTGTTCGCCGTTATCGCTGGGGTATAACTCTTTAATTTCTCCCTTTAGCAGGTTACGGATACTTGAGCCTTTGGGGAGCTCAGTGCAAACCGAGACATGATTTGCCTGAATACGCACTTTGAGTTTTTTTGCCGTTTCAGCCAGGTAGCCATTTACCCACAAATAGTTTCCATCATCCATCACGAGTCGAGTCATGGGGTAGTCGGGATGTCTGTCGGCGACCTTTGCACTGAGGAGTGAGCTGAGTTCCTGCAATGGCACCCAAGGCCGCATTTGCTCGCTATTCCACACTTCACTTAAGGCGCCTTGGGCAATCAATTTCCCCTGATGCAGCACCAGCATATAATCCGCCAGTTGTAAGATCTCATCTAGGCTGTGGCTCACGTACACTATTGGCAGTTTTAGTTCCTGCGATAAGGTTTGCAAGTAGGGCAGCAACTCGCGTTTACGGGGTAAATCGAGTGATGCCAGCGGCTCATCCATTAGCAGCATGTCAGGTGATGTCAGCAGGGCACGGCCAATGGCAACCCGTTGTTTTTCACCGCCCGATAGCGCGCTGGGATAACGACTGAGGAGTTTTTCAATCCCTAGTAGTTGCACAATTCTATCGAACAAGACTGGGTTAGCTTTACGCACACCATAGTTGAGATTGCCCTTCACGCTATAGTGCGGGAACAGTCGTGCTTCTTGAAATACATAGCCAATTTGACGCTTCTCTGGGGGAAGGTTCACTTTGCCTTGTTGATAAAGCAGTTTGTCACCGAGGCGGATTTCACCACTATCTGGGGTCGAAAGCCCGCCGAGCAGGTTCACTAGCGAGGTTTTACCCGCACCCGAGCGGCCAAAAACGGCTGTCACGCCTTGCAATGGCAATTGGGTATCGACTTTCAGTTGCAGTTGTCCGAGCCGTTTTTCAATATTTATCCTTAGCATACGCTTGCTGTCCTCTGCAGGGCTTTTTTACTCAGCCATTGGGAGGAGAGTAAAGACGCGAGCGCGATAACTATCGAGATAATGCACAGGCGCATGGCCTGATATTCTGCCCCTGGGGTTTCAATAAAAGAGTACATGGCGAGCGGAATTGTACGAGTTTCACCGGGAATATTAGAAACGAAGGTAATGGTCGAGCCAAATTCCCCTAGGCTGCGAGCAAAGGCGATAATCATGCCTGACACTATCCCCGGAGAGGTGAGCGGCAGTGTGATGGTGAGAAATACCCGCCATCGACTGCTACCTAAAGTGCGTGCGGCCTGCTCGAGTCGAATATCTACGGTTTCAAAGGATTGGCGTATGGCTCTGACCATCAGCGGGAATGACACTATCGCCGCCGCGAGGGCCGCACCGCGCCAACTAAAGCTAAAACTGATGCCAAACCAATTAAATAACCACTGGCCGATAAAACCTTGGCGGCCCATGCTGATCAGCAAGAGGTAACCCACTACCACGGGCGGTAACACCAATGGTAGATGGAGCACACTGTCGAATATGGCCTTGCCAGGAAACTCGACTCTGGCCAGCAACCAAGCGCATAAAATGCCCAAGGGTAAACTGGCGATAACGGCAACGGATGACACCTTTAAACTGAGCAGCAGTGCGGCAATTTCATAGTCGCTTAAAAGAGAGCCACTTAGCAGAGAGCCGCTTAAAAATGAGCTGCTTAACAAAGAACCACTCAGCACCCTAATTCACTCCAAAGCCATATTTTTCAAACACATTTTTTGCGCTTGGGCCTTGCAGATACTCATTGAACGCTTTGGCGCTTGCGGTCGATTCTTGTTTGACTAAGGCGACAGGGTATTCAATTGGGCTGTAACTCGTTTCTGGGAAGGTGCCAACGATTTTGATCTTTTGGGCGACTTTCGCATCGGTTGAATACACTATGCCAAGCGGCGCTTCACCCTGTTCAACCAACGCGAGGGCGGCACGGACATTGTTAGCACGGGCGAGTAAGGGCTCAGCGGCTTGCCACAGCTTGAGGTTTTCGAGGGCTTGCTTGGCATATTGTCCAGCGGGTACATGATCAGGGTCGCCAACAGCCATACGATTGCCTTTTAATGCGGCTTTAATATCCCAATCGCCATTGAGCACGACTTCTGTGATGGGACTATTTTTCTCGGCAATCAAGACTAAGGTATTTTTTAACAAGGTTTTTCGGCTGTTAACATCGACCGCTTTAGCATCGACCAGATAATCCATCCACTTTTGATTCGCCGAGACAAACAGATCGGCGGGTGCACCATTGGCCACTTGTTTTGCCAGTGTTGAGGAAGAGGCGAAGGAGAATATCACCTTAGTATTGTGTTCTTTTTCATATTGCTGGCCGATTTCGTTAAGGGCATTGGTGAGCGATGCCGCTGCAAAAACAGTCACTTGCTCATTGTCTGCCGCAAAAATTGGGCTAGATGTCAGTACCATTGTGAATAATGAAGCCGTGGTAAAACGCAGTAATTGCTTAAGGTGAATGGATTTCATTGTGTTCCTCCGTGATAAAAAGAGATCGTTATATACCAATCTATACATCGATCATTCAAGCCTTAAGCAATCAATTAGTGATCTGTGTGCGGTTTCTTGCGGATTAATGGTATTCATCCGCTGAAATATCTCGGCAATCTTATTGGTATCCTCAAGACGATGAAGGACAATAGGACTCAAGTCAGACTTGGGTGCTGGATAAACGATGGATTTACATGCATTACTTACGCTTTCCCTCGGGGATAAGCCCTTCGCCAATCCTAGGCGGATAAGCCTGCTTGAGCAGGTTGCCAACACAGGCTCGATCAGCCAAGGCGCCAAGCTTGCGGGGATCAGTTATAAAGCGGCGTGGGACGCGATCAATGAGATGAACACCGCCATGCCGGAACCCGTAGTGTGTAGCGAAAAGGGCGGCAAAGGCGGTGGCGGCGCTAAACTCACCGAATTTGGCGAACGGTTGCTTAAGGTGTATTCCATCACCTCCCAAGTACAAGAAATGGCCTTGGCCGCCTTGCTCGATGAGTCCGTCGATATGCACAGTTTATTGGATGTGATGGCGCATTTCTCCCTCAACACTAGCGCCCGCAATCAGTTAACGGGTCGTATCAATAGCATTGATTCATTTGGATTAAATGACAAAATCAGCGTGACCTTAGCGGGCGGACAACAGATTCAGATTTCAGTGACCCATTCGAGCTGCGAACGCTTGCAGTTAGCCCTGGATAAATCTGTGTTGTTACTGTTTAAAGCCCCCGCTGTATTGGCGACGACTTATGCCTGTGAAGTGGATGGGCAAAATTGCTTAAGCGGTTGTTTGCTGAGCGTGACTGAACTTGGCGATAAGGCCGAATTAGCCATAGCTATTGATGGCAAAGACATCATCTATTCGGTGATGCCACTCAACCAAATGCAGAGTTTGGCTGTCGGCGAATCATGTTTCGCCTGTTTTGATGCCACGCAGGTGATCCTTGCCAGCATGAATTAGTCGAATTGAGTGATTAATTCGGTTAATCATTGGGTTATTCTCTGGGGATGGCCAGTGACTTGGCGTTATTGTTGTCGAAGTGGGATCGTTCGTTTTTGTATTTAAATCAAGAGTTGACCCAAAGGGGGAGCAACAGCAATCCTTTCTTGGAGCTCCTTTGCCAAACAATGTCCATGTTTAACTGTCAGTTCACCATCTCAGGCTCTTGTTCGTAACACTGCTACACAGCACGGTCGCTTATCTATTCATCAACACTGATAGCTTCACTAACTTAACTCATTTAGGATGGCACATCGATAGCCTTGTTGGTGTAACAGGCATTTTTGTGGGTAGGGTTATACGGAGAAATGCAGTAATTACAGCGGCACTTCCAAGCAAACACGGTGAAGAAACTGAATGTGTTATCGACAGTCTGGATGGGCAAAGAACTGTTACGGCGACGGCATGACTATTCCATATCAGCAGATGACGCGCTTTGTGCTGCGAAGAAACAGGCCGAACTCTCATTAATTCATAGCTGTTGGGGTTATGAATTACTAGGGGATCCTACAGTGCTCTGCTTATATACCCTCTTTCGCGATTAACAGTGTATTAAAATGTAAGCTCTGGCTGTTCGGCTACTACACGTTTTTGCGAAGTTTTATTGATACAGTAGATTGCCTTGCTAAATCTTCAAGTGTTAATCATTGTGCTAGCAATGACTCTTGAGTTTCTTTAATTTTGGCCGTTTCCCCTACATCCTTTAATATTTTTCAGTTACTTAGGGTTTTCAGTGTGGTAGCGATTTTTAGTTATAGTATTAGCTTGGATCATTTTTATCTCCTCAAGTTAAATAAGTTGGCATCAAAATATTACCTCAGAAAAAGAGTTATAAAGGTTTAAAGTTAAAGGTGAAAGCGTATCTATGATGAGTGTCATGATTCTATAAATACATCACTAAAACACTTTTCCTAAAACAGTAACTTGCTTTAACTCTTAGATGAATTGAACAAAAAATTGACCAGCTTGAAAGGTGTTAGAGTAATTAGACTGTACATGATAGATTAAAAATTAATTTAATAATGGTTAAAGTGTAATGTTTATAGGGTTAATAGTTAGCTGTTATATGACTCTCTTGGATTTAATAGTTTATTTTATATCCAGGGTAAATGTTAATTGTCTTATTGTAAATAATTCCTGATTAATGTGAGAGTGAAGATCTATAAATAATGGGTAAGTCTGAACTTAGATAATTAACTACTAAAATACTGACCATACTTTATAAACTTTATCAAATGGCAACTATTCTTTATTTTGGTTAAATGATTTATTGTTGAGTAACCTGATATCCTTTTTTGCAAAAGCTTCTCTACCAACTATACTAAAGCCCAACCAGTAAAAATTTCGGCCATTACCGTCAAGTGTTTTGTATCCGTTAAGGCACACATGTCCATATATAGAATAAGCTCTCAATCCTTTAGTAGCATTATTCCTTAAACTTATGAAGGAAAACTGAGTTACCTGAGAGAGAAAAACTAATCCTGTTGCTATTCAAATTTTATTTTTATACATTAAACTTGCACCATGATTACTATTTTTGTATAACTATTTTAACTGATTAATTCATTATTTCTTAAATATTAAACGGGTTTTAATGCTGTTAAATCATTTTTTCATCGATGGTTTTAAAAACTTTTTATGATTTTGAGTATTAGAGTCTAGGGACGTATATGGCATTTAGTCATGGAAAAGTGATCAATATTTTAGTGGTCGATGATCATTCGTTGATTTTTGATGGATTACGGGGCTGTTTAGCGCCTTATCCTGAACTTAATCTGATTGGCTCGGTTGAAGATGGGCTTGCGGTATACGAGAAATGCCTCAAACTCAGGCCAGATCTGGTCTTTATGGATCTTAAATTACCCGGAATGGGTGGATTGGACGTGATCCGTCAGCTCAGACAACGTTGGCCAGAGATGATGATTATTATGTTAACGGCGACGATTGAGGAAAAAAGTGCACGGGAAGCGCTTGATGTAGGCGCCAATGGCTATGTATTAAAAAATAGCCCTAAGAGCACACTATTAGCGGCAATTAAGTGTGTGAGTAAAGGCAAAAACTTTATCGATCCTAGTTTAGATGAGCAGCAAATAGCCGCTTTGAGTGGAGTGGTCGATGGGGATATCCCTTTGCTGACCCCCCGCGAGCAACAAGTGCTAAAACTGATCTGTGAGGGGCGCCGCAACCGTGATATTGCTGAAGATTTAGTGATTGGTTTAAAAACGGTAGAGACTCACAGAATGAATTTAATGCGCAAACTTAATGCGCATAATGTCGCCGAGTTAATGCATTGGGTGCAAAGACTCGGATTATAAAGATGGATGTGGCGCAAGCACAGTTTGTGCCGTGCTTGCACTTTTAGTCTAAGATCAACTTTCAGCGTCTAATGCGTGAATTAAATTATCGAGTGCGCTAAATTCTGCTAGGCTCAAACATTCTTTCGTTTCGAGTGCTACCTCTAAATCTGCCGCTTCATTTGCAATGTTTTTTTTACCTGCTAAGCCAGCGCTACCTTTGATGGTATGCAGTACATCACTCAATTCTTTCCAAGCTTGATTCTCTATATGTAACTTGGCCTGATGTGCCATATCGGCCAGATGCACAGCGAGTCTATGATTAAGATCTGTATGCGAAAAATCAATCATAGGCGCATCGATTTCATTGTTTATCACGAGCTGCATATCACGATCTAACTGCATATCAGCCGCGGCTTCGAGTGCATGGTTAAGTTGCTTCAATGACACTGGTTTGGTGATATAACTATTCATACCCGCGGATTCTATTGTGTCATGCTCTTTAGGATTGGCGTTGGCAGTGAGTGCAAAAATTGGGCAATCACCATCGAGAATATCTTCACTATTGCGCCATCGTTGCGTTGTTTGATAACCGTCGAGTCCTGGCATGCGAATATCCATAAGGACAAGATCGAAGATATGTCGAGTACCTTTTTCTAACGCGGCTTCACCACTGCTAACGGCAATGACTTGTTGTCCTAATTCAAGCAACATTTTACCTATGATATCGCGATTAGTTTCGACATCGTCGACTAAGAGGATCTTTAACCGCCAAGGGAGAAGTGTTGGGGTATGTTGACGTTGCTTATGTGGCAGGTTGTGGCGAATTTCAAAGAGCCTCTGCCATAAACGAGCCGGCAAGTGAGCCAGTTCAGGAGATGCTAATGCCGGATTATCCCCTTCAATGGGGCAAGCTCCCCAGAGTGTGAGTTGTGGATGTAAGGCTAAAGGAGCGACAATCACCGTATTAGGCAAACATAGGGGCGCAGTTGGATCAACTAAGGGTAAATCGAGAATAAAGGTACTACCTTCGCCCAAAGTGCTAAACATTGTGAGTTTGCCTTTCATTTTGCTGGCGAGTTTCGCTGAGATAGGTAAACCAAGCCCTGTGCCCGATTTATGATGGCAAGTTTGTGCAAAAGGTTCAAAAATACGCTGCTGATCTTGAATAGCAACCCCTCCCCCCGTGTCTTCCACACTAAAATACAGATGCTGCTTAACCACTTCGATACGTAATAAAATCTGGCCAGCTTCGGTAAATTTAGCCGAATTACCGAGCAAGTTAACCAGAATTTGCCTGACTCGCAGAGGATCCAGTAGTGCTTTCTCGGCGACATTAGCATTGACTAAGCATTTTAGGGTGATGGGTTTATTCACGATCCGAGATTGGATGGTGATCATTGCATCATCAGCCAACTTCAAAATGGGGTAAGACTGTAAGTTCATTTCAATTTGGTCGGCTTCTATACGGGAAAAATCCAACAAATTATTGATAATGGCGAGTAAAGAATTGGCACAATTATATGCGGTATCACGCAAATCCATTTGCTTAGGTGTCAGTTGGGTATTACGTAGTAATTCGAGCGACCCAGTAATACCATTCAATGGAGTTCGAATTTCGTGGCTGATAGTTGTTAGATGCTCGGTTTTACGTTCATTGGCCTTTTCTGCTTCTTGCTTAGCCAAGGCTAATTCATTGGTACGAAGGGTGACTTTTTGCTCTAACTCGTCATAGCTTTCTTTTACTGTATCGAGTAGATGATTATAGGCTTTCGCAATTTGTCCCAGCTCGTCATTACGATCCTGTGGTAGTCGGTGTTCGAAGGTCGACTGACTGGCATTATTGATGATATTTACGAAGTTTCTCATAGGTTTGCTAAGGTTAATCTTTAATATATTCAGCAGGATAGTTGCTGTCAAAACTAAGACCAACAGAGCGCATGGCAGCTCTTTAAAAAAAGGTATTAACGCCATATCTTTAAGATAGACATCTGAAATTAATGTGATGTGCTGCCAGCCTGGCCCATGAATATGCTCTTTTATGACATAGTAATCGCCCAATGGGTGTGCGGTGTTCTTAGCATGTGGGTGGTCATGACTAAATTCATCTTTGAGTTTAACGAGTATCGACGGAGTTAAGGTTAAGGTAGATTTAGAAAATAACTCCCCCTTTGGTGTCATGAAAAAGCTAATGTCCCCAGGTCCTAAGGCATTATTTAGTGACATTGCTGACGCTAAATTGATACTAAAACCGACTTGTGGGGATAGGGGATCCTGTGGGTCACTCGAGTAACTGAAACTTAAGTGGTAGTCTTCTGAATTCTTGTCCTTGAGCGGTGTTCCCCAACGATAACCTGTAGTCGACGCTTGTACTGAGAGCTGTTTTATCTCGCGTAGACGAATTTGAAAATATTCATCATTGGCATCGGATGCTGCATAAATCGTAATACCTTCGTTAGGTTTCAAGATGAAAGTATCTAAATATCTGTGTTGCCCAGCACTGCCAAATGTTTGCGCGACCCACATGGTCAAAGTATCGTCATGGCTTTTCGCTTGGAATGGAAAATAATGAGACACAATTTCCTGGTCATTCACTTTGTCTATTGAAGCGAACTGTTTGAGCTGTTTATCGAGCTGGCGCACATCATAACTGGCATCGGTGAAAAGTGTATTACTCACCTCGGCCCGTAATCCGCTGAGCTCACTAAAGGCAACTAAGGAGCGTTCGAGTGTATGGCTGAACGTGTTGTTATAGGATAGATATTCCATCATCAGCCATAGAGCTACGAGCACTGACATAAAGGAGACAGTGAGCTTAGTAACTAAGGAAAACTTCCATTTGATCTTCATCTATGTTCTCTGCTCATCTTATTTCGGCCTTTGTCAGTTAAAAATACGCTATTCATCTTGTTCTTGCATGAACTTCGAAATCCATTCGAACCATTTTCTCATCTTAACCACATTAACGGCCAGTGCTATCAGGTGAATAACTGAGGCTTGGTATTTTTCATCTACCTACCTTAAGTAGTTAAGGTGTTCACCTGATGGGCGCTAGGCTTAGACACTTACATACTGATCCCATGAAAGTGAAACAGGGTGTGAAAATGCTGACGAGATTGATTGAAAGTGGCTTCTTGGCTAGCCAAAACGTCGAAGGAAACACGACTTGGACCTTAGCCGAAAGACAAGCCCTCGTTCTCGAAACTGACACCTCTGTATCTATTGCAATAGTGCTAGCGATTTCGACCGATATTGCTGTGGATTGGCTAACACAAGCAACGCTCGCATTAGCCGCTAGTGATCACGCCTTAGATTGTGGCCTTCAGCTTAGAGGTGAACTCTGGTTGTTATGGCGTTATTACGATGAAATTCAAGATGATGAAGCTTTATCTCAAGGGATTGTCATGCAACTTGCTATAGCGAGGTTTCTCGAAAAGAGCCTGCTTAAACCTGTTGATAGCAATCGAGCTTCACTTATCGGGAGGACAGTATGAAAAAACTACTCAGTCTACTGTTACTTTGTCAGATTGGCCTAGTTCAGGCTGCACCACTGACAAACATTAAATGGCAAGGTGAACCCTTTGTAATGATCAGTCGAGGCACTGCGCTAGCCTCCGTCATCCAAGACTTTGCCAACAATTACGGCGTACCAGTCATTGTCAGTAACAAGGTCAACGACAACTATATCGGCCAAATCCAAGAACAAGATCCTAAATCCGTTATTCAAGATCTGACCCGTCGCTATGGCTTAGTTTGGTACTACAACAACGAAGTCTTATATGTTTACAAAGCCAGTGAAATTAATAGTGAAGTGCTACCGTTAACTAGCTTATCCGCGACTAAGGTCGACCATTACCTGCGCAGTGCAGGAGTGTTAGATAAGGGGGTCTGTAACATTAAATCTATGGCAGGGATCAGTGGCTTACAAGTCACAGGTGTACCCGAATGCATTAACAGTGTCACCAAACTTACGGCACAACTTGATGCCAATGCTAAACAAACCACAGAAAACCAAGAAACGGTTAAAGTCTATCCACTGAAATACGCATCTGCCACAGACTCTATTTATGAATATCGTAGCCAACCTGTGAGTATTCCAGGATTAGTCACGGTGCTAAAAGAAATGGATCAAGGTACACAAGTCGCCAATGCAGTGGCGGGTTCTGTGAGTAATATTAGCGGTCCAGTCTTTGCCGCTGATCCTCGTCAAAACGCCATCATAGTCCGTGGAAGTGCCCGTGATATGGCCACTTATGGCTCTTTGATAAGACAACTCGATACTAAGCCCACCATGATTGAAGTGTCTGTATCGATATTCGATGTGGACGCCTCTGACTTTAAACAGTTGGGCATAGATTGGTCGGCGTCAGCCAAATTAGGGGGTGGTTCAGTCAGTTTCAACAGTGGTGATAGCAGTGACAATTTTTCCACTGTCATAGGCAATACTGGCAACTTCATGATGCGCCTCAATGCACTAGAGAAGAACTCTAAGGCCAAAGTGCTCTCACGTCCCTCTGTGGTTACGTTAAACAATGTGCAAGCAGTACTCGATAAAAACGTGACATTTTACACTAAGTTGGAAGGAGATAAAGTCGCTAAATTAGAGTCAGTGACCACTGGTTCTCTATTACGAGTCACACCAAGATTGATTGATGAAGTAGGTCATCAGGCTGTGATGTTGGATCTCAATATTCAGGATGGTCAACAGAGCCAAGCAGTGAGCCGTAGTGAACCATTACCACAAGTGCAAAACTCCGAGATCTCGACTCAGGCGACGCTGAAATCGGGGGAGAGTCTGTTACTCGGCGGCTTCGTACAAGATAGAGATGAAACGACCCAGAACAAGATCCCGTTACTAGGCGATCTACCATTACTGGGCGGTTTGTTTAGAAGCACAGATCACCACACTCAAAGCGTGATGCGTCTGTTCCTGATTAAAGCGGAACCCGTTAACCAAGGAGATTAATATGTCTTCAGGATACAAGCTCTTATGGTTAAACGGTCCATTGCAAGGACGAGAGCTATCTTTGCCTCTTGGTAACTTAAGCATCGGACCCGATGGTGATGTGTTAGCCACACTTGAACACGTAGAACAAGTGGATTTATTGATCGATGAAGCGGGGGTTCGGCTGCAGTCTTGGGTACCGACTTGGATAGCTGGACAGCCTATAAGCGAAGTCAATATGTTGCCATTGGGGCAAGTTATTGAACTCGCTGGTGTGGGTATCCTCTTAGGCCATTGCACCGATGAATTACAGCAACAGGCAATACCATCACATTTTCAAACAAAGGCAAAGAAGTCGTGGTGGTTACTGGCGACAGTTTCAATGCTCTCTATGGTGCTATTAGCGACAGTGTTATTAGCTCCTGCAAAGATGCCTATCGCCGAGTTGACACAAGCACAATGGTTATCGCAGCAGCTGCAAACCGACGGTTTAAACGGAGTTCAAGCCCATTGGTCAAAAGATGGCGTGGTGACACTGAGCGGCTTTTGCCAAGATTCACAACGTATGGCGCAGTTTCTCGGTGATATCAAAGGACAAGGTATTTTATTTATAGAGCAGACCACTTGTGGCGATCAGTTGATACGTAATGTCAAAGATGTCTTAGTCCAAAATGGATTTGCCAATGCCCTTGTGACCTTAGGTAGTGAGCCCAGCAATGTCATTATCTCAGGCGCCATTCAGTCAGGGGAGCGCTGGGATAAAGCGGTGTCTAGCTTGAATAACTTGCCCGGACTTGTTAATTGGCAAGTTAGCAATCAGGTTGACAGTCAGCTCAAACCGTTAATCTCCGCATTGCGAAACAAAAATTTACTGGTTGGTCTCATGATAGAGCGGATCAATGATGCCATCGTCATGACAGGTAAAGTCAGTGAACAACAACAGCAACAGATTATGACTGTTGCGCAAGGATTAGAACCAACGCATGCCAATGGATTGAAGTTAGTATTTCAAAATATTCCAGTACAAAACGAACTTAATCATTTATTTAATGCTTCTGTGGTGACCTATGGTGGTAATGCTCAGTCTCCATTCATAGAGTTATCGAGTGGTGTTCGGTTATCAACGGGTAGCAAATTAGATAATGGTTATGTCGTGGAGTATATGAACATTCATGGATTAGATCTCAGTAGAGCCGGTGAGTTAATTCATGTACCACTTATTTTTTAGGAGGCATTATGTCAAGAATTACACAGCTTGAGGATGATATTAAATCACATAATTACAAACAGGAGGCTTACCATAATAGACTAGCTAAAATGCGCAGTAATATCTTATCTGGTAATAGTGGAACAATTCCATTGTTAGATGAAGCTATCAATGCGGCAGAAATAGTTATAGACACACTTTTTTCACGTTATAAAAAATAGCTTTAAATTTTAATCTAGTGGTTTGACCAGTTTTGTTTTATTCCCATCGTTTTTAGGTATCTTCAATACATAATAGTATTAATATATAAGTCAAGGAGTTAGTTATGGATATGTTCAGTGATATAAAATCAGTTATGCAAGATCTTCAGCAACGTAAAGCAGCACTTGGAGAACATATTAAAGAATTTCAAGCGCTACAAGAAGAAATAAATCTTCTAGTTGAACGTTCTGATAGGGATCCTGAAGCATTAGCTAAGCTGATTAAGTTAAAGAATGCATTCCCTGGTGGATTTGAATTACAGCAAAATACTGTTATGAATAAAGTCAGTGAATTGGAACATCATTTCAAAAGTCTCGAAACACAATTTAATTTGTTAGGTAAAATAGAATCTGGCGAGGTTGATAATGATATTGACTCAACTTCTAAAGAAAAGGTGATTGACAAGGTTAAAAAAGTTAGAAGTTATATGTAAGTTCAATAAAAATCATGCTTAATTTAAATAATCAATGAGGTGTTATTATGGATATTTCAAATGTAGGTAATCAAGGCACTAGCATTATTAACTCTCAACAACCTGAAAGTGTCAAAAATCAAATTGCTTCACGCGGTGATTCAGTACTCTCAGGGGGAATTGCAGTCTTATATATGTTTATGAATCTGCTTTCTGAATTAGCCGATGCCAAATACAGTCAAATGCAGCAAAAAGCTGATGTTTCTCGTCAAGCGCAAGATATGGCAAATCAGGTTGATGAGGTCATTGCAAACGTCTCCAAAGATGGTGATAAAGCCGTAGGTAAACTTCCTGATGATGTCGTGAAATACATGCATGACAATGGTTTCACCATAGATGGTATGACCATCGATAAGTACCTGGCCAAGAATGACCCCGACGGTAAAGGGTTAGATAAAGGTAAGTTACAGGCGGTGAAAGCGGCGTTGGAATCTGTATCTAACCGTGCCTCTGACTTCGTTTCACAATCTCAGCTACAGCTGCAAAAAATTATGCAGACTTACAACGTTACCGTCAGTTTATTAAACAGTATGCAAACCATGCTAGCGGAGATGAACAAGTCGATTGCACAAAACATTCGTTAATTTAGTGCGATATCGTTTTTTGTTGGAGGTAATCATTGTGGAAATTACAAATGTAGCAACTCAAGGTACCAGTATTACCAACAGTCAAGCGTCGGATGAGGTGAAAGCTCAGATAGCGTCTCGCGGAGATTCAGTGCTCTCTGGAGGTATTGCAGTACTTTATATGTTTATGAATTTGTTGTCAGAACTGGCCGATGCTAAGTATGGCCAAATGCAGCAAAAGGCCAATGTGTCGCGCCAAGCTCAAGACATGGCGAATCGCGTCGATGAGGCGATAGCTCAAGTCGCGAAGCAAGGGGATAAAGCCACGGTAAATCTGCCTGCTGATGTCGTTAAGTATATGAGTGACAATGGCTTTGAAGTTGATGGCATGAGCATCTCTGCTTATCTTAGCCACAATGATCCCTCCGCTGTTTATTTGAAAAAGTTACTAGACAAAATTGCCGCTGCTGGACCAGAAGGAATGCAATCGGCGAGTTGGCAAGATGTGATCAGTTATATGGATGAACACGGCATCAAGGTCGATGGTCAGCGTTGTTGTGATTATATCTGGGGTCTTCCCGAAGTCGGACAGCAATCATGGCAAAGCATCAGTAAGGTACATATGCAACAGATTGCCAATGCCCTTGGCGCTGCTGGAGGTCTAGATAAAGGTAAGTTGCAAGCGGTGAAATCGGCTTTGGAATCGGTCTCAAATCGTGCCTCTGACTTTGTCTCCCAGTCACAATTGCAACTGCAGAAAATTATGCAGACCTATAACGTGACCGTCAGTTTACTCAATAGCATGCAGACCATGTTGGCCGAGATGAATAAATCCATCGCCCAAAATGTCCGTTAGGGAGTCAGTTATGAAACAGGAAGAATTTGAAGTAATTGAACACTTTCTGCAACGGGGAGGCTCACTGCGTATGTTGGCTGACGTCGAGCAAAGTGACTTGAATGTGTTGTACCAATACGCGTTGCAGTTAATGGCTTGCCGTGATCAACAGGGGGCGAAGCGGATCTTTTACCTCTTAATGCGCATAGACCAATGGAATTACGACTACTGCTTTTCTCTAGGAATATGCTGCCAGCAGTTACACGAACATGAAGAGGCCATTTTCTGTTTGGGCCGGGCAGGGATGATCAAAGTCGATAATCCGTTACCCGCTTACCATGCTGGTTTGAGTTACTTGGCGTTAGGTAACCATGATTATGCCCAGAGAAGCTTTAACGCCAGTCTACGTTGGTGTGAAGGCCACCCCGAGAGCACAGGGATTGCCGCCAGTGCACAGCGCGGGCTAGCCACACTCGCTAAGGAGAATTCCCATGTCAATTAACAGTGTGACAGAAAGAGGCCCTGAGAATGTGTCGGCCAATTATGCTAGCGCCCAGGCGCATGCTGTTAGCAAAGCAAGTTTGCCCGACTGGTCCATGCCTGTGACGCTCACTCAAACTGAGCATAAAGATCAGCATCAAGGTCCAGTCACAATGAAAGATGCACAAAGGGCATTGCAGCGTATTTTAACGCCCTTTTTTACCCCAGATCCTAAGACGGGCACTGTTGGTGGATTGGGATCATTGAATTCATTAGAAAAAGCGTCCATGGATTCCATGGTCATGATGGCTGCGAATCTCAGTATTTCGACCTTCGCAGACACAGCAAGCTCGGCCATGAAAGCTAGCAAGATAATGACCGATACTCAAGAGTTCCTGCGCGATAAAAAGGTGAAGGAATATCAAGAGCAACTGGCAAAAGCCATCGAGCAAGCTGATAAGGCCCACAAGGGTGGAATTTTCGGAGCCATTTTCGACTGGATTGTCGGAGCGGTTGAGGCCATTTACGGTGTAATTAAGTTGGTCGAAGGCGCCTTACGCTGTGCGGTTGGTGATGTTGCGGGGGGCGCATTAGAAATTGCCGGAGGTGCTGCCTATCTCGCTGCAGGGGTTGCTGGCATGGTTAAAGCCGCAGCAGAAACCGCCATCTTATGTGGGGCAGATAAAGATAAATGCCAGAGCGTAATTGATGTGGCAGGCAAAGTGCAATTAGGTTGCGAAATAGTGGGCATGGCACTGGATATCTTCCAAGCAGGTCGGGCAATTTCAGCGACACGTTCAATTGCCAAAGGTACAGAAACGGCGATGAAGGAAGCGGCTCCTAAACTCGTTGATGGTATTACTAAAGGTTCTACCGAAGCGGTCACTAATGTCGCGAAAGAAGTTGGTAAGCAAGTTGCCGAACAAGTTACTGACCAGGTTATGGCCAACTTAGGCAAGGGTTTAAAAGAAGCCGCTGAACAGGGGGGACGTAAACTTGCCAGTGGTCTGATGGATGCCTTCAGTAAAGAGGCGATTGAGCAACTCGTGACTCGATCTGTCGAAGAAGTCGGCAAACAGGCTATTAAGAAAGGCGTCCAGGTCACTGCCGAGGAAATCACTAAGCAAGTGGTGAAAGAGGTTAGCCATGAAGTGATTAAAACGGCAATCAAGGCATGTACTTTTACGACCTTAGATGTGATCCGTGCGACCGCTGGTGCAGGAAAAGCGATTACCGATGGCAGCATAGCCGTTGAGAAAGCCAAACTGCAAAAGCAAATTGAAGAACTGATTTTAAAACAGAATTTCTTAGAGTTTTGCTACGAGTGGTACGACAAAGCTAAAGAACAGCAAATGAAAACTGTAAAAGATCTGATTGAAAAACAAGGCGACAGCTTAGACGGTGCCAGTAAGGCGATCAGTCAGAGTGGCGCACTACAAGCCCGTATCGCAGGTTCAACAGTATAAGTGAGGTTTACCATGACAGATATCAACATTATTTCGGGCCAAGGCCACACTCCAGCGCCCGTTAACACAGACAAGACTGATCAACTGAATGACAACTGTGCCAGTGACGGTATGGATGCTATCTCGCAAATTAATGATCTTATGCTGAAATTGGCCGAGATGTTTAAAAAATTACGCAACGTATTACAGGACTACAACGTTAAGCAGCAACAACTCGGTTGGGACGTACAAATTGCCTCTATGGACGATAAACGTTCCGCCATTGATAAGGCCTGCGAAGCGAGTATCTGGACTGGTGTATTAGAAATCGCCGGAGGCGTGATAGGTATGGCAGGGGTTGGGTTATCGGGCAAGTTTGGCGATGCTGCGACTCACATGAGTGGGGCGTTTAGCAAAGGGATTGAAGGCACAGGCAAAGTGGTCGGTGCCAATATAAGCAAAGAGGCTGAACTAGAGCGCACTATCGGTGATTTTAAGGCGAGTAACGCCCAGAGCTATATCAAGGGTGTTAATGATCTGAATGATAAAGCAAAGCAAATTTCAGAGCAGATGCGCTCCTTGATCAAAGAGCTCGTCGAATTGCACGGCCGCATTAGCTCGGCAGTACATAACTAGCAGTGCTTCTATTCAACATCATTAAGTGTTAGGTCGAACCGGCCTAACACTAAGGAGATCAATATGGATAGTGTAAGTCAATATCTTGCCCGTCAAGGGGTGACAGTCAGTCCTGCTTATTTTGAAAACAGCCAGTTTGAATGGGGAAAATGTTGGGATAGTCCCCATTGGTCGATGGTGTATCGCGTCGACGAAAACACCCTGACCATTTGTGACTTTTGCAGTAAAGGCAATACTTCGGGGGTCAGCAGTGCGGTTTTACAGTTAGTGGAACAATTACGTGATTTAAGGCGAAGTCTGCCGGATATTCAGCAGATCCGCGGCATGGTAATCCATGATGCAGGTAGGCCTGCACAACGTCTCGCTCGTCAGGCACTGAGAGAGGTATTGCTCAAACAAGGCGCCAAGGAAGTTAATCAGAATGGCGAGACTTGGTTGGTGTACTAGGGCAAACAAAAGCCGTTCATGAGCATGGTCAATTAAGAGGTAAAGATTATGACTGTCGAAGTCGCATTAGGTAGGCAACATACCTATCACTTTAACGAGAGCCGCTTAGAGCGGGTTCTCACCGCCAACACTTTAGATGAAGCGGGGAAAATGGGCTTACTGGACAAAATTCTTGATTGGTTTCGTGGTGGCGTGAAACTCGAAGCGATACAAGCTCTATATCAGCAAGTAACCCAGCCTGGCGTGCTCACTCCTTCCCAAGTGGCACAAAGGTTTTGTGCATTACGTAATTTAGCGGTCGATCAACATCAAACCAAATTTAAATTAGCTTTAGGCGACAATGGTGAGCAATGGCGGATGTTGCTAAGTATTGGTGGCCGTACAATTTATCAAACGGATAACCGCGATATAGACACACATTTCTATCAAGTTGCCGCAGTGAAAACCACAATAACGGCCAGTGATGACTTACGAAAAATGGCCTCTTCACTCACGCTGGAAAAGTATATTGAAGGCAATATTCAATGTATGTCTGACAATCAAGCTGTACAACAAGCCTTGCGAAATAGCTTGACAGATCCTCGCTTTAGCAGCGAAAAGTTTACTGGAATTCTCCCTAATGATAGCGAAGCTGCGACCTTTGTCGCTCAATTTGGCGATCTTCAGTGGACCTTTTCTAATCGCGCTGAAACAAATGGTGAATTTCGCGGCGGTTTACTTAAAAATGCTTTATCTTCAAATGATTATAAAAATATTGGCGACTTGGTGGCTAAAGGTTTTATGAGCTGTGAGGATAATTTTCTGCGTTATGCCGTCACACCATCTCGTTACGAATTACTTAATTACGTTACTGCTCATGGCATGGAGGATGAAGGGCTAATACGAGTGCTATATCAGGCCAAAGTAGGTAATACCAATTTAGGGGCTCTTTATGGTTTACCCGCCCCCAAAGATGCACCGCAACTAGACAATTTCGATGATTTTGTTTTATGCGATGAGGATATTAATCTTGGCGAATCCCAAGCGGATGTTTATGCCGATGAAGCTACATTCTACCAAGGTATAGGGCAGCACCAAACCACCACCATAGGTGATAACTGTTATAAATTACTTCAGTTGGATATCAATGAAGGCCTGCATTATCTCGCGACTAAAGCTAACCCGTATAAATTTCACGGAGGCATGCAGAACGCGTTCGACTACCTTGTTGGACGCAACTCAGGTGCGATTGCATTACGTAATTGTATAACATGCGCTAAGGCTGTCGATGTCAATATGGGACTCATGTTGGCTCGACAAAATGATAGCGTCGTTCCGCTCAAGTTTTGGGAAGCGATAGACACGAGAGCGGGTGTTATCAGTCAAGTTACGGCTCAGAGCCAAACGATAGGGTTATCGCCTGAACAGTCTGTCTCATCGTTATTATTTAGCGCCTTGCCTCAAGGAAAGCGAGCCATAGTCACTGTCCCTGTCAGTGGGGGAAAAGATTCCCATGCCATGAATTTTTTTCACTTCGATTCGGGTAAATGTTTTTTGGTCGATGGACAAAATGGTAAAAGCTATGATCTTCAGCACCCTGAGGATCGCACCGCGTTAGATAGCCAATATAATGCTCAGGGCCGAGACCTAGCACCTATCACACTCCATACCACAGGAGACTTGCCGAAATTTTAAGTAGATAAGGCATTCAATCGGATAGTTTACGATTTTCTCGTTATTCAGATACAGGATAGCAATCCGATTTAAGACACTTATTCGTGAACATTTACCTAGCAAAAAACGAATGAGCATCATCTTTTTTTCATACTAATGGATAAATTTTCGCATTGTCGAGTGGATCCCCGTAAATGCATTTAAATTGAACCGCTAAAGGCACCTCAAATGATAAATAAAGAGATTGAATTAGATTTTGAAAAGCTTGAAGCAGCCTGCAAGTTAGCCTTAGTCGAACAACAGACCTTAGCTGAGCAAGCTGGCTTAACGAGTCAAGATCTCGAGCTAATTTACCTATCAGGTACGAGTAAATATCAGGCAGGCTTACCCGCAGCAGCGATTGTCGATTTTACCTATTTGGTCATGCATCAGCCTTGGGATAGACGTTTTCATCTTGGACTGGGGTCTTGCCTACATTGGCTAGGTGAATACCAGCATGCCTTGACCTTCTATGGTTATGCACTCGTGATGGATGCTTGCTCTCCCGACGCGAGTTTTCGCATTGCGCAGTGCTTTCTGAGCTTAGATGATGACGCCTCGGCAATCGAAGCGTTACAGATGGCCATCTCACAGAGCTACAGTAAGCCAGAGCACCATTTTGTGGGGGAGCAAGCACAGCAATTGCTTAGTGCTCTCAATAATCAATAGACAATAGGATTTGCAATCTTCATTTATATTATTGAAAGAGGTTTATTATGAATGAGTTAACACATGTTCCTTTATCATCCCCGACTTTAAGTAGTTTAGATTTAGTCAGTTCGGCCCGCGCCTTGTTAAAAACACAATTAGGCAGCTTTGATCCCAAACAAGTGCCCCTGAGCTCTGAAGTCGACGGTAAGGTCACTGATATTCAATCCAAGGCACAACTGACTCGGGATGAAGCTAAAGTGGCTGCCGATGAGGCTAAAAAAGTGGGGGTAGATCTGGCCAAGTCCGGCTTTTTTAGTAAGCTCACTTCGGTGGCTTTTGCTGGTATTGCGCTTGGCGTGTCTATCGCTGCCACAATACTCACGGGGGGGGCAGGGGTTCCCTTATTGATAGCCTCTGGCGTTGCTTTTACCTTAGCGGTCGCCGACGCGGGTTGTGCTTTTGCTGACTGGCGTAGTAAAGCGGCTGGAGGAGAAGGACTCGCCATGGGCAGTGATTCCATTGCTAATGCGCTAAATCTCTTGTTAAGCAAGATGGGGGTAAATGATGATAGAGCACAGTGGTGGGGCAAAGCCGTTTCCATTAGCTCAAGAGTTACGCTAGCAGTAGGCACTTTATGGAGTGCGGTGGTATCTCCTCCCTCTCTTCCCGCGCATATTGCTGGCACAGTTAATATGGTGAATATGGCCCGTAGAAGCGCCGAACCTGTCGTAGAAGGGGTTATCGGTTTAGTGAACCATACCTCGACCAAGGTACTGGATAAGTTAAAAGGTACTTCTCAAAATAAATCATTCGAAGCAGAAGTGTCTAGCGTAAAAGCATACCAACTGCGTCAGTTACAAGCCTCTGCCCTTACACAGCAAGGTAATATGAAACTCAGTGAGGTGCAGTTAGCACTGAAAGAGAGCCAAGCCAATGAAAAAACGGCGCAATTTGATGCCGAAATCCGTATGAAACAGAGTGAGCGATTCAGAGGAACTAATCAAACATTACAGCAACAACTTGCAGAGAAAGAGGGATTGCTACTGCAGAGTCAAAATCAATTTGAGCAACTACAGTCACGCTTCGATAAATCCAACGTTCAACTATCAGGCGTGATGCAGCAGCTACAAATGCTACAGCAGCAATTGGCAGAATTACAGCCTGCGAGAGCTAGAAATAATAGCTTTAGCTAAATCAATAACAGTCCTTAAACAATATAGCGAGGAGACAATATGTTAAGCAGTAACGCCTTTAACGCTAGCATAGCGACTGGGTTAGGCCGTTTTTCTCCCTCAGAGAACGCAAGGCAAGCAATTCGGTTATCGCCAGATCAAGCGATAACTCAAAGACAAGCGATTAAAGACCAACACATTACGCAATTATCTGATGCACTATGGCTTAGCAGAGACGGGGATACTGTGGTGGCAAAAGCATGTAAATCTGCGTTTAATGCCCTGGGAACGCAAGCTGATAAGCAAGATGCCGCTAAGCAGCACATCTTATGCTATGCAGCCCTAAAGTTAGACAAATTGATCCAGCATGGCAGTTATCTTGCGAGTCCTAAGGTGAACAAACAGGTACTGGCTGATATCGCTACTATGCTCGAAATCGATAGACACAGTGCAGGCAAGAGTGTCCTTGAGAGCGCTGCAAGGGTCCTAGTCGATAGAGTACATCTCGATCGAGTAGAACACGTAGATCCCGCAATAATGACCGCAGTTAGAGATAGGTTAGTCTTAAAAACACTCCATTGTTTGACCGAGAAAATGAATCGGGTCGTCGATAAACATATTGAAAAAAAGGGGTTATACGGAAAAGAGGGCCATAGTTTTAGTTCTGCACAAATTGACCATAAAGTGTATGACCTCCTGCTAATTCATAAACAAGTTCAACGGGGTCAAGATCTTAATGCATTACGCAGTGGCTTAGTCTGAGTCATTACGGACCGTCAGCAAGGATGCTGGCTAGTGTATCAATCGTTTTCTTTTTCAGTCGTTCCTTCGATTCTTATCCCACGGGTTAGTTTCTCATAAGTCGTTGTTGACGCAGCTGCATTTAAGCGAATTCAGATCTCAGGTTAACACCTGATGTCAACCTATCCGCTCGCGTTTCACAATGAATCATAGTTTGCAGTAAGGGTTAATCCATATGAGTGCAATACAAATAATTTTGTTTCGACAGCCAGGGAAAATCCACTATCAGGGTGAAAATCTAGCGGTCGGCAGTAATCAGTTAGTTGTAACCACTGAGGAGGCAACAGCTTCTGCTTTGAGTCGTGACAATTGGATGAGCATCTTTTGTTATCCAGGTGAGCTACACGCATTATTTCACGAAATTGCCGATCTGATTGGCCCGAGTGCTGAGATGAATCGATTTCAACCTGAATCAACAAAAATACTCCCTGTATTTGATGAGTTAAGCAATGTCATTGAACAGTTGAAAGGTAATCATAATTTATTGATTAAGTTTATTTTTATGTACTGTCTTGGCATGGATAACCGTTACTTTTCCGGTTTAATGCGTTATTTCTTAGCCCATAACGACAAGATGCTGAGCTATCTTGAGGGCAATTTTATGCAACCTTGGCCAGTCACACGCTTTGCCGAAAATTTAGGCATTGAAGTACGCCGACTCAATTTCTTGTTTTATAAAAACTATGGTGTATCGGCAAAGCAATGGTTGTTAGAACGGCGCTTAAGTTATGCCCGTCAGCAACTGATAGTGACAGAGAAAAAAGTCGCCGATATTGCCTTAGATAGTGGTTTTAGTAATCACGCACATTTTACCGAATCGTTTAAGAAACGTTATTTATGCAGCCCAACCGTACTGCGTGCAACCTTTGTATAAGGAGGTCCCATGGACTTAAGTGCCATAGTTAATCAATTGTCTCAGCTATCGACGCGCTCAGCTCAAGAGGTACAGGCCAAGATGTCTGCAGGCGATTTGACCGATCCCGACAAGATGATCAAAGCCCAATTTGCCATGCAGCAATACTCTAACTTTGTCGGCTATGAGAGTGCCATGATAAAAGCGATTAAAGACATGATCCAAGGGATCATTTCTAAGATTTAACCCCCTTCGATTGCAAGGATAAATTATGTTAACCAGTGCCGATAAACAACTGTTAGTAGAGGCTGCCATTGCCGCCTCAAACCATGGTCTAACATCGCAAGCCTATGCTTTGCTAGCCATTTTTCCTCAACTGATTAGCGATGATGAAGACAGACATATTTGTGCCAGCCTTATTTACTTTGGTTTAAATGAAAATACTAAAGCATTAAGGGAATTAGCTTCTTGTCAGACTGAAGCTGCCCAAGGATTAAGATTTTTATTTTCAGGTTCAGGCCCAACAGCTGGGCGGAGTGAAATTATTTCACAGATGTTACGTGGAGGTTCCAATGGAAATTCATAGCCTAAGTCAGCTTGCTAAAGTCACCCAGCAAGCCAGCAAAACCACAGAAGCAGACCCTAACTTAGCAAGCCAGTTTTCACAATTAATGCAATTAGGGGGATCGGATATAAGTCAGGCGGTGAACATAGCAACTCAGCCACAGGCTTCGGGTTCATTACAAGGTGTGATACAGAGTGCTGAAAGTCACGGAGTCGGCCACTCACCCTCTCCAGAGGCCATGTTAGGCGGACAGCTCTTGATGGGTAAAGCCATAGTTGAGGTCGATCTGGCGGCAAAGACTGCGGGCGCCGTCTCCCAATCCATAAACAAATTGGTGAATATGCAATGAAACATTTTAAATGGTCAATATTGTTGCTCGTCTTCGCATTGACTGGATGCAAAGTCGATCTCTATCGAGATCTTCCACAAGATGAAGCGAATCAAATGGTCGCCCTGTTGATGCTTAATCACATAGATGCCAGTGCTGAAGCGGATCAAAAATCAGGTAATGTGTCCTTAAAAATAGATAAAGATCAATTTATCAATGCCGTTGAATTACTGAGGCAAAATGGCTTTCCTAAACCTCATTATGCCAATATCGAGGATTTGTTCCCTTCGGGTCAGTTAGTGACTTCACCCGCCCAAGAGGAAGCGAAAATGGGTTATCTAAAAGAGCAACAACTTGAGCGTACCTTGTCGAGTATGGATGGGGTGATTAGCGCTAGGGTGTCTATTGCTGAACCTGCACCCGACTCAGGGCGTCAGATTGCACTGACTAAGTCGGCCTCCGTATACATTAAATATTCACCTCAGGCTAACTTAACAAATACGGAAAATCAGATTAAGAGCTTAGTGCAGAATGCCGTTCCAGGACTGAGTTACGACAATATCAGTGTCTTTTTGCAAGCTGCGAGTTATCGCTATCAAGCAATTACCCAGCCGACTAGCAGTAGTTCATCTCAATTTTTAGCCCAGGTCGAAGCGTACAAGTTACCATTAGTGATCAGCTTATCTGGAATAATGCTACTCAGCATAGGCGGTATGTGGTGGATGAGACGTAAGTAACCATAATAATTGTTGTTTCTGGAGGAACTATGGAGGACTTGACCCCTAATCAACCACTAATACGGGTCGAAGCTACTGGCCAAAACAAGTTAAATCGAGTTGTATCACCAGCATTATTGGCCTTCAATCGTCTCGTTTGGCAACCTGTTGCGACTATGCATCCGAGCTGGTGGCAAGAATTACAATTAACTCTTTGGCAGGCACAGTATCAAGCGGGTACCCGATTAGCGCTGCGAATCGAAGCAGTTGTGGTTTCCCGTTATGGTTTGGCAGGTCAAGATTTACCAAAGGAATTTAATGAGCTCGAGGCTAACCTGTTAGCCTGCCGGCATAAACTCAGTGCCATAGTGACGGCGTTGGGGCTCTTTCTCCTCAACCGCCCTGATTATGTGTCATTACGTGAATATCGTGATGCCTTGCATCAAGAGTTAAGCCAAGCACAAATTCAACAAATTTGGAATTTGTGGCCCCAGAGGCCCCAACTTACAACATATGCCTATCGAGACGAAGTGACTGCGGCAGAGTTAGTTGGCGTAGCCCAGGCCTGCGCTATTACTCTGATAGGACAATTATGGGGAAACAAACCGTTCTGGCGGGCATTAGCCTTGACCTTACCTGTGCAAGCAACATTGCCATGTAAAGCGGACTCTCTAGCACCTATTTCCTTAGATATTCCTCGCTGGTTAATGAGATTGGAGCGACTACTATGAACCCATTTTTAATTGAGGTACGCCCTTGCGAGCTCCGTCGTGAAGGGCATCATTTGATCAGCGCCACAGCGTTACATCGGGCGAGTGAGTTAGCGGATATGGAACACTTAGTTCGTACGCGAATTGCCAAAGCACTCAAAAAAGCCCGCCGTCAACGCGATGCCGCGCAAACTCGTAGTGAGCAGATACTAGAGCAAGCACAACAGGATGCCCAAGCGCTTAGCGCACAGTGGCAACAGCAAGCTAAAGCTGTGGCCATCGATGAGGCCATTAGCTGGCATTATAACGAAGCCCAGTTAATTCAATCGCTTACCGATAAATTACATGCCAATATTGCCGAGCAAATTAAAAAAGTGCTGACGACTTGGATGCAAGAACATGAGTTGTCTGCATTTCTAATCAAACGGTTATCCGATCAAGTCTGTGAACGAGTAGGGCAAGGTGCCTTAACACTGCTGGTTTCAAATGATGATTTTGCCGCGCTAGCCAAGGCATTCGATGGCCGTATGACAGTGCAAGTATCAGCGGAGTTAGTCTCTGGACAGGCCGAATTAAGTTCTTCGACTATGACAGCTAAAATTGATCTTAATGAACACTTACAGCAATTACTGGCGGCGTTTGTCCCCGAACCATTAAAGGGCGTTGGCTAAGGAGCTTATTATGGTGCGTATCGATGGTGCCAACGCAGTGGATTTTCATAACACAGCGAGTGTTAACGAAACCCATGGACAAGTGTTTCCGGCAAACAATGTAACAGACATGGCGGCCGCAGAATTAGCGGAAGTGCGTTCTGAAGCATTGGAAGAGACCATGGAAGGATTAAGTCTCGGATTAAGCAGCCATTTGAAAAAGTTAACCTCAGGTAAAGAGCCAACAGATCCCCGATTTACAGCACTCGAGCAGTTACTGCAACAACTAGGAGACACGCAAGCAAGCACAGTCAATAAACTGGCCGAACAGTTTGCGAGCTTAGGCGATGGTGATGAGATCCTCTCGCAACTTAAACAATTGGGTTTAGACAGCGGTAACATGATGCTATTAATGATGGCGCTAGTCATGTCAGGAAAATTAGGTCAATCCGCCCATAATAAGCTACGCAAATTACTGACAGAATTACTCTCGCAAGAAGGAGCTGAAATAGCATTATTTGCCGCCCTTGAAGGCGTTGCACTCGATCATGCTGGTCTGCAAGCCTTGCAACAACTTTATCAACAAGCGGTTCGAGGCGATGCCGGCCTAGCCAAATGGTTTGAATTACTTCAGCATCTTCCTGACCGCCGTAAGCGGATCCGTGTGTTGCTTAGAGCACTATCTGAACCTCTGAGCGATCAGCACAGCGGGAGAAACATGGTCAAGATAGCAGCAGCGGTAGATGACTTACGTCGATTGCTTATTTTTCTTACGATAGAGGAACATTGCTATATGCTCGCCCGTGCGACTCAGCTTGATGGTGAACAAGTGTTAAAAGTCACGTTACAACTGACAGAACAAGCTTGGGTGTATCCCCAATGGATAGATGAACAAATACGACTATTACCTTTAATGCCAGCAAGACGATTGGGATTTCTGCGGCGCTGGCGGGAACTGCTGAGTATTATTCCTCTGGCATGTTTTCGCGATCCAGAACAGAAAGAACATATTGAAGAGGCCATGTTGGGCTTACTTGATGACTGGTGTGATCAGGAATAATGAGCATCTGTTAATGTTAGCGTAACGCAGAACTCAGGCAACTATGATGATATTACAGGAAAGATCTACATTCAGACCATATGCAATACCTATACAGTCCAGTCGCTGACGCATGGTTGCTTGATTGACCTGCGAGATTTTTTTTTGCCGCATAAGACTCGATATTGGCCCGTAATACAACAGGTATTTAAGTTAGAACTCGACTAGTCTCAGGTGTACACCTGATATTCATTCTTCCTGACTCAGGACAAACTTTCATCAAGGTCACACTTTCACCAATTGAGGGGGACGCTAGATGAATGTACATGACCAATTATTAGCTCAGCTCGGCCAAGCACTCGGCTTACCATTAGTGTTTGATGCTAATGGACAATGTCTGCTAATGCTAGATCAAAAATTAATGATCTCTATACGTTACGGCGATGCGCAATGGACCTTTTATTGCATGCTCGCTCAGAAGCCGCAGCTGACTGAAAACCACTATTGGCAAGCTTGTTTGCAATTGAATCTCAAACTTGCCGAACAAGGTAAGGGCTGCATCTGCTATGAGCCTCAGTCCGATGCTTTGTTATATTTAACATTTGTTCCTATGCCAGCCAGTTCCCCCCTGCTCAGCGAATTTCTCGGTGACTTAGTCGACACGTATCAAGCTCTGCAGAGCCATGTTGAAACCGAAATGACTGGGACAACCTCATCAATAAATACCATAAATCTTAGTGCGGGGGGACAATAATATGGCCTTAGATATCAGTGCATTTAGTCATGCGGCTAAGCTTGACGGCCGTCTTTCCTTAGTCGATACCCCGGAGGGTATACCGACGATTATAGTTGCCAAAGAAGGCTTTAAAGAAAAATTACTTAGCATGCTGAGCCATATTCCTTTACTCAAAAATACCCAAGCGGTCCAAGATTATGTCAATGGCTTGTCACTCGATAATAAGCAAGTGTTGGGTGTGTTCTTGCAGGCATTGGCGGTAAGATTTGGTCATGATATTGCACTGGATATGGTAGATGCTGTCGATTTGTCCGGTCATACTCCATTAACTCGGCGTACGATCGAGCAACTCACCGAACGGTGTGAAGCATTTATGCCGCTCCCTCCTTTAAACATATGCGAGACTAATGAAGATACGCTTAAAGTTCTTGCTTTGCCTTCCCTGAGCGGGATTGAGTCTAAATCGTCGGAGAAGCAAACGCTCAGCCCATCAGTGCTTAAACCTTCAGCAGAACCTATATCCGTCGATACAAACATCAGGGGAACGGCTTTCCATATTTTAAGCCAACAGCTTATTACGCCACAGGATATTTTACACACGCAGAATCAATGCCTTAAGCAGTTGTTAACTACACCAGTACCTCAAAAATTAACTATGCCGACCACTCAAACTTGGCTGGCGTCTTGGGTGTATTCAGAACCTGAACCCATTAAAACCTTACAACAAGCTATTAAAAATTATAATCAAGTACTTAGCGACACTCAGCTAGCGACATGTATACAGAACTTAAATCAGAGCCGAGATCCCTTGATTAGCAGCGATGAACTGACTGCAATGCGTGATCATGTCAAATTTGGGCTAGTGCAAATTAAGCAGGCTTTAACCCTAGTCGCTGAATTGAAAGCTAATTTGTCGGTGGAGCAGAGCAGTGTTCTGTCGCCGCTACTGGCCGAAGTCAATCTGGGATTATCGCAATATGATGTGTTAACTACGGCAATGCAGACATTTGAGCAAGCCTTATTAGCATCGACCCCGATGCGCCTAGCCTTATCTGAGTTTCATGCCCAGCTTCCCTATTCACTACAAAACAAACTGACAGCGGATACTTTAGTGAGTAGTTATCAACTGTTTTCCCCTTTAATGCAAAATGAACTCAGTCAGACAGAGAGAGTTGAATATATAGCGGCAAGCTTAGTTTCTATGCTCAATGAGGAGAACATCAGCGAAGTCTCAGGGCAAAAAAAAATAATGCCAGAGATCAAAAGCTTAGTATTACTTATTAACCAGTTTGTGCTAAACCCCATACAAGAACCTCTAGCCATGAGTTCGTCATTTAAGACTCCATTTGAAGCGCAACAGGCCGAAGCCGAGCAACATCTAATCCAGCTAGAGCAAGCACAAACCTTACTGGCCGATTGCCTTACTCGGGCCAGTAATCTTAGCGAACAAGCGCTAATCGCTGTCGGCAAGCAAGTGAAAATCGAAGATCATTTAGCTGCAGTGAAACAGGCTGGAACCCAACTCAGTACTATATTGTATAAGGCTATCAACCCTTCTGGGGAAGAGGTTCATTTCGAAGATCTCACCGCAACATTACTGTATCTTGGCGGACAAGAATATGTCGAGAAAGGCAGTCGTTTACAGTTCGATGAGCCTGTTAACTTTGATGATCTCGACCTTGAGCAGACACTAAGAAATGAGCTAGATAGCTATACTTTACCACCTCAAGTGGCAAGTTTAGCGCAGCAAGTTCTACAAACTCAGCATCATCTTAATTGGTTCGAGGGAGTGAGCTCCATCAGCTTTAGCCCAAATAATTCGCAAGATATTTCGTTGTTTGATGATGTTAACAACCTGCAACTAGTCTCACAGATTGAGCAAGATCAAGCTCGTTATCACAGTTTTCTGACCGAACGTCTTGCCTTGTGTAATGATTATCACCGAGCCGTGACCGAGTTGCTGTCGGCTGTTCCCTCTGAGACGGTGCGCAATCAGCTAACCCAAGAGCTAGTGCAAATTAGTGCGGATCAAGATGCGACCCGAACTTTAGTTGAGCGACTCAATCGACTGCAGAGTGCACAAGATGTGCTAGTGATAGCGGGAAATAATGTCGCTAAATTGTCGGCGTTAACCCAGCAACTCGCGCAAGTTAGGAGGGAAACAAATGCTGAACGTGCCGAGGTCAATTTAAGTTATTTTCTTAGCCATCTTCCTGAATTACAAACTAATAATGAAAAAGTGCGCGCCTTAACTCAAGAGCAGCATCTTTTATCGGCTAAACTGGAAAAATTGACCGCACATTTACAGCAGTTATATGGTGAAGGGCTAGTACTCACTTTAGCCGAACCTGAGGCAAGTTCCCCTGAACTGCGAGCTTTTCACACTGTGACTCGCCAGTTAGCCGAAGTCAATCGCTCTATTGAAGATCTCGATGATGCCTACCAACATGGTTTGTTACAGCTGAAAAAGGCCACAATTGCAGCAAAAAATAATGGCGGCTATCCAGATCAGGGGGGGATGGCGAGTGGGCATGCATGGCAAAGTTGGTTAGTGCAAAAGTTTGTCGGCAATTGGTCTTCCCAATATCGTCCAAGTTTAGAAGAACTTATTTTATCTAGACAGTTGGCCAAAAATAACATGAGCAGTGTCGCGGAGGCTTATCTCGCTTTAGCATCAAGTGTTAAAGACTCGAAAGCTAGCGTAGCAAATGTGTCAGTTTTAACCTCGCCTCAAAACATGATGGCTGCACTGGGCGACCTGCATAATTGGTCGATGGCACATCCGATCGAGGCACGTGAGCTCGCAGGCAATTTAACTCAAGCCTACAATATTATTTTGGCCAACCCAGGGACCTTTGGAATGGAACTGGTTAACACTGTCACCACAGTGTGGCAAACCGGGACGGTACAAAACCAAGTGCACGATATTCTGCAAGGTAAGAGAGAAGAGCTGCCGGATAAAACGAATTTCGCTATGACACCGCAAATGATTGCGTTATTACACATGGCACAGTTAGCGCCGTATATTGCGGGTGGGGCGAAAGGGGCTGCTAATACAGGCATAGGTGGGCCTTTAGTAAGCGGTGTATTTGGGATGATGTTTCCTGGCGCAGGGATGGCTACACCTGTCGTCGGCTTAGTTGGCGGCGTCCTGCAAACTTGGTCAGAACGTCAGCTTGCCAATAACATGCGTGCGTATCGTAGCAGTGAAGTTATGGTGAATGCTTTAATTAAAGGCATGCAGGCAGAAGGCGGGCTTAGTGCTCGTGGTGAGGCCATCGCTGGCTATATGCTACAGCGGCAGGCCCTGCAAGATGTTGGTACAGTCTCCCGTGATTGTTTTGAAGTCGGTAAAGTCGGTGCAGTTAAGCGTGCACTCACAGATATCGTTAATTGGTGGAAACATGCTTCAACGGGAGCCAAAGTCTTTGCTGTGGTGACGACACTTGTGGTTGCCTCTGTGGTATCGGCGGGAGCGATCGCGGCGGCATTGTTTACCTTAGGGACTGGTGGCGTTGGAATAGTGGCAGCTGTGGGGCTTGGACTGGGAGGATTAATGGCAGGCGCCTATTTTTCCAAGGCTGTGGTGTCGACATTGCAAGGGGCTAATTTTTTAGGCATGGCCGATACTGCCCGCGCGGCCGAGGCTGAAATGACAGAAAAACGAATTGAGCAAGCGTTCGCGCAATTGGGTCATACTCCCGTATCTCAAACTTCAATAATTAAGACAATTGCCCACAGCGTATCAGGCACCCCAGAAATCCCCAAATCGATGGCGGATGTATTGGGGCTTGAACAACACCAAGCCGCGCTAAAAGCACATTTACTGCCGCAATTAGTCGGCCTCAATAGTGATGCGCAGCAGGCGATCTTTGTTCAGAGCATGCAACAATATGCCAATGATAAAAGTCACGAAATAGAAATTAATCAAGCAATAGACAGGGAGAAAACAGTCGAGCGGGCTATGAAATGGGTTGCTGAACTTGACATAGTACCAGCACAATTACAGCAATGTATGGAAGAAATCGATGCGGCCTTATTGATGGAGAACTCTTCTCGATAATCCATAGTGGTTGAATCGCTGTTGACTTAGTACTTGCGGGTATTCAGGTGTTCACCTGATACCCGCTTTTTATTGTCTGGGAGATGATAAGACCGAGAGTTAATGCTGGAGAAGCGATATGGATTTACTACTAATGCGCAACCTCGAACAATTTTTTCGGTTAGTGAATCGCTGGCCTGTGAAGCTTGAGGAACGCATTGAATGCCATTGGCCTCCACACGGAGTGTTACTCGAGTGCCATCAAGGACGATTATTGATGACGACTTGGTTGCTTAACACTCCCGCACGTGATCTCAAACCTTATTTATCACGTTGGCATCCAGAAGCTTTTGCGGGCAGAGTTCAGCGATTGTTCATCGTCAAAAACCGTTTAATGATCAGTTGCCTCTGTCCATCGACACACCAGGGTCATGATTGGTATCACTTGTACCAGCAGCAACAAAAATTCCTAAATCGTATGCTCATAGGAGGTCAATGATGAACCTCATCAGTCGTTGGTTAAGTAAAGCCGCAGGGCGTCACGATATCATCTTAAGTGCCATGTTAATGGTAGCTGTATTTATGATGATCTTGCCTCTACCGACACCTTTGATCGACGTATTAATTGCCTTAAACCTTGGCTTGTCGATAGTGTTATTGATGATCGCCATATACATCCGTGACCCTTTAGAGTTCTCAGTATTTCCATCCCTACTATTGATCACAACCTTATATCGTCTGGCACTTACTATCAGTACCAGTCGTTTAATTTTGCTGCAGCATGATGCTGGAGATATTGTATACACCTTCGGTAACTTCGTGGTCGGCGGCAACTTAGCGGTCGGAATTATTATCTTTGCCATCATCACCATAGTGCAGTTTATCGTTATCACTAAGGGGTCTGAACGGGTGGCGGAAGTGAGTGCACGTTTTTCCCTCGATGGTATGCCTGGTAAGCAAATGAGTATCGATGGCGACATGCGTGCTGGCATCATTGACGCTAAAGAGGCAAAGCGTCAACGGGCACAAGTTCAGAAAGAAAGTCAGCTTTATGGCGCGATGGACGGCGCGATGAAGTTTGTAAAAGGCGATGCCATAGCCAGTATTATTGTCATTTTAACTAATATCATTGGTGGTATCGCTGTCGGTGTCATGCAGCACAATATGTCGGCTGCCGAAGCATTAAATACCTATGCAGTCTTGTCTGTCGGGGATGGTTTGATAGCCCAAATACCTTCGTTGCTGATTTCAGTCACTGCAGGCTTAATTGTGACCCGAGTTCCTGGAGAGCAGAGACAGAATTTAGCCAACGAATTAGTGATGCAAGTAGGACGTCAACCCGCATCATTGCAAATGGCCGGGATAGTCATGTTCATCTTTGCTTTAATCCCTGGCTTCCCAATTTTAGTCTTCGGCACACTCGGTTCGGTCGTTTTAGGGGCTTCATTGTGGTTGAAGCGTCAGCAAAAACGAGCAAGTGCTCAAGGAGAGGAGAGCCATTTCACTGACGCTGGCAAAAGTGACACGGCCAATGTCGACAATATGGCACCAGGGGCTGTACCACTGATTTTATATCTTGGAGCCGATGTGCCTATCCATGGGGTTAAAGAGGCACTGCAAAAACTGCGTTGGCAATGGTTTGAACAATTGGGCGTGCCATTACCGGAAATCCAATTACAAATAGCGAAGAAAGGTAGCCTAGGTTGTTGTGATGTGCTCTTGTACCAAGAATCTGTATTGCAATTGCAGCTAGTACCACAGGAAGCCCTTTTGATTGACTCCATCGCAACGATTCCATGCCGTGTCGAGTCCATCCCTTTTAGTAATCAAAGATTGCATTGGATCAAAGGTAATGCGCTTGAACAGGCGGAAGCCCAAGGTTTAGCTGTTTGTCGTGATGAGCAAATTCCCGCTTATGTGATGGGTAAAGTGATCGACCGCTATGCAGGGGAGTTTATTGGTGTACAAGAAACCCGGTATTTAATGGATGCTATGGAGGCTCGCTACGGTGAGCTCGTCAAGGAACTTCAACGCCTCTTGTCAGTAGGAAAGGTCGCCGAGATCCTACAACGCTTAGTTGAAGAGGGGATTTCGGTGCGCGATTTACGAACTATTTTTGAAACCTTAGTTGAATGGGTGCCAAAGGAGAAAGACATCATCATGTTAACTGAGTATGTACGGATTGCGCTTCGCCGTCATATTCGCCGCAAGTTTGCTACCCCACAAGGTTGGATCGCTGTGCTCATGGTCGGAGAAGGAATTGAAAATGTGATCCGTGAATCGATACGACAATCGACTGCTGGCTCTTATTCGGCCTTGGACATGGCACAAACTCAGCAAATATTAACCTGCATTCAAGAACAACTGCCACCGGAACAAACCTGTGTACTGTTGACTTCGCTCGATGTGCGCCGTTACCTGCGAAAAATCGTAGAACGCGAGTTATTTAGCACACCCGTTTTGTCGTTTCAGGAATTAGGCGACGATGCAGAAATAAAAGTCATAGGCCAAGTGGACTTAGTGGGTGAGGTACTCGATGCCGCACTGGCGAGCTAATGGAGGCGATAGATGAAATTACCCAGTAAAGAAACACTTTATGCACAACTCGAACCTAGTTTATTCGCCACTCAGAGTCTGTTGCCTGTTCCATCGGTTCGCTATTTCGGCAAAGTTCAAGAAGTGGGGGCCACACTCGTGCGTGCAACTTTGCCCGGTGCGCATCAAGGAGAGCTTTGTCTCATTGGTAATCGCCTCAGCGCCGAAGTCGTTGCGGTAAAAGGCGATGAAGCCCTGTTATCGCCCTTCGACGTTACGGCGGGACTATGCAGTGGAGAATTAGTTGAAACCTTAGGCCATGGGCATCAAGTCCCCTTAGGTCAAGGCTTGCTTGGTCGAGTGGTCGATGGCCTTGGTGCTCCTATGGATGGCTATGGACTGACTGCAACGTCATTAAGGCCTAACCAAGGTTCTGCACCTAATCCATTATCACGACAACTTATTGATACTGTCATGCCCATGGGGATCCGCGCTATTGACAGCGCCCTCGCCTGTGGCATCGGCCAAAGGATTGGTATTTTTGCCGCAGCAGGAGGGGGAAAGAGTACCTTACTTGGCATGATCGCCGCGCACTGCCAAGCGGATGTGATTGTACTAACCTTAGTCGGCGAGCGTGGTCGTGAAGTCCGTGAGTTTATCGAATATAACCTCACGCCAGAGGCAAGAGCACGCACTGTGATGGTGGTTGCTACATCGGATCGTCCTCCGCTTGAGCGAATGAAAGCCACACTAACGGCAACGACTATTGCTGAGTACTTTCGCGATCAAGGTAAGAATGTGCTGTTGATGGTGGATTCACTGACCCGATTTGCCCGCAGTGCGAGGGAAATTGCGTTGGCGGCTGGCGAGAGCCCAGTGTCTAGCGGTTATCCTCCAAGTGTCTTTGTCAATTTATCGGCCTTAGTCGAACGAGCTGGCCCCGCTGCCAAAGGTAGTATCACTGGCATATATACCGTACTGGTTGAAGGGGATGATATGAATGAACCTATCGCCGATGAAGTTCGTTCCTTACTTGATGGACACATAGTGCTATCACGTCGACTCGCGGGAGCGGGCCATTACCCTGCAATTGATATCAATGCCAGTGTCAGCAGGGTAATGGATCAGATTGTTAGCCCTGAGCAGCGGTTTCATGCCGCCAAGATGCGCCAGTTACTGGCATTGTATCAAGAGGTTCAATTACTCATCCGAGTGGGTGAATACGTGCAAGGTGAAGATCAAGAAACCGATGAAGCAGTGGCTCGCCATCAGGATATTCAGCAGTTTTTGTGTCAATCAGTCAATGAATTCAGTCCCTATGAAGAGACACTACAAAAATTGAAATTATTGCTTTTAAGCCATTAATGGGAGGAACTCAGTAATGAACCCATCCCAACTTACAGCGAAAGACGAGCAATTATTACAGCGATTACTCGCAATTCGTAGTGACAAAGAAGCTAAATTGCGCCGAGAGCTAGCCTTACATAGGCAAAAACTCAGGGAGCTACTTGACAGGCAAATCCTCATCAATCTCGAGCGGCAAGCGCAAACTAATCGGCTGCGTCTGCAGCAGATGCCAGAACAAATATTAACTCCAACTGAGCTAATCACTTTTAAATTGACCTTAATGAAAGAATACCAAAAAGAAAGGACATTAGCCGAAACTGCTGAGATGTTGGTAATAGAAAAAGAGCAGTTGGAGTCCACTATGGTGTATATGCAGCAGGCGATTCTTCAGTTAGTTAAATCCCAACAAAAACTGCAGGAGGTTGTCGATGAATAATCCTATGGCGATAGTGCGAACATCGAAAATATCTTTCCCCAGTGTCGAAGCCAGGCAAGAGTCAGATCCAGAAATGCGTCGCTTGTTTAACCGTTATTTCTGCGGTCAACAGGAAGATGACAATACTATATCTACCAAAGATCGGCTTACCGCTAAGGCACTACTCAGCCGCGATGGTGGTGTGTACCGACAAGGAGCGGCCGAAGTAATCCGGCAAGGTGAGCAACTATGCTATCGCTTGCTCAATGGCCCTATGATGGGATTAGTAATCCAAGCCTGTTACCAACCACGAGGAATTCAATTGCAGTTGTTTCCTAAGACAGCGCGTCAATCGGAATTGCTCGCAAGACTCTTACCTCAACTCAACGAGCAACTACAAGGGCGACGCTTTGCTATTCATTTAGATCTTATGCCAACCAACACAGCAGTGACGAGGTAGATGAATGAACATCAATAAACTGATCAATGCTAGCCAAGTCATAGGCCGTGGCCTAGCACAGCAAGCTTGCCAAATCGAACTGACGCGTATCGGGGGCGATGGAGTATTCTGGCAAAGACGCAATGCTCCATCAGGATCGGGTCTGTGGTGTTCTAAACAGGATTGGCAACTGTGGGTAACCGCAGTGACTGGTGTAACTTCCTCGGCTGAGATTGCTTGTGATTTATTGCCCTGTGTTAGTGCGGCAGCATTTGATGTAGCGGGTGAATGGTTGGTCGATTGCCTTGAAGAAGTCCCTAAGCCATTTGGATTGGTGCCAGATATTTATCCCGTGCTAACGCTTCAAACTACGCAATTGGAACAAGGCGACGTGGAGAGTGCCGGTCAATTGGCTTGTGTCTTAGTTGATTGGCCGCAAGAGGACTGGCAGAGCCAAGTTGAGTCATGGTCAACATTCTCAGGTAAAACGGTGGATGTTAGTTTGAGTTTAGTGGCCGGTTTTGTGCCCCAAATAACGCCTACACCTGACTTACCCGAAATAGGCGGGGGGTTATGGCTCGATGGTGATGTGCAAATCGAGCAGGGGGAAGCGCTGTTATGGGCGGATGGACCGTTGGCTAAGATCAAGTTCATCACCCCTATTGATGGTCCTCAAGCACAACTCGAAATTGTGTCTTTATTGCCTAAGATGGACGCTATTCAGCCCCCTTTGATCGCCAATATTGGTCGAGTGAGTCTGCCTCTGGCTAAGCTCGGCGCTATGATGACGGGTGACAAGTTAACGCTGGAGGTTACGCTGAATAATCAAGTGCGTTTAGGACGGTTCAGTCATCAGTACGGTCAAGAGCTGTACCAAACTCTGGCAAGTATTCATCTCCTGCGTGGAGAGTCGGGATTACTCGCACAAATCGAGGCTCTAGTATAAGGGGAATTGTGTTGCTTTTACGGATATGTCAGCGGTTTTTAGTTAGCTAAGGTCTTCACCTGATACAGGTCAATCACAAAGCGCGCCATGATGGAACCCTAGCCACAAAGGAGGTTTCCATGACCTTACTCGACCATCCAATCCAATTGATCATTATGTTGTTTTGCTTGTCACTGCTGCCGCTGTTCGCCGTGATGGGCACTTCATTCTTGAAATTGGCAATTGTGTTCTCTATGTTACGTAACGCCTTAGGGATCCAGCAGATCCCACCCAATATGGCAATTTACGGCCTCGCATTAATTCTTACTCTGTTCACCATGGCACCCGTGGGGATGGCAATCAATGACAATCTAAAAGCCACCCCTATAGTGTTCGATGCACCCAATGTATTTGAGCAAATCAACACTGAAGCCATAGCACCCTACCGCGCATTTCTCGAAAAAAATACCAGCAATACTCAGATTGAATTTTTCGCCAATATTGGCCATAAGGTCTGGCCCGAAAAATACCAGCAAGTGCTGACCAAAGACTCACTGTTAGTGATGGTGCCAGCCTTTACTATGAGTCAGCTCATAGAGGCATTTAAGATAGGTTTACTCATTTATCTTCCCTTTGTCGCAATTGACCTTATCGTCTCCAATATTTTACTGGCAATGGGCATGATGATGGTGTCCCCCATGACGATAGCCCTACCGTTCAAATTGTTGATTTTTATCTTGATGGGTGGATGGGAAAAACTGATCAGTCAACTAATGATGTCATTCTCATGAGTGAAACTATCATAGTACATTTCACCTCTGAACTACTGTGGATGGTGTTACTGCTGTCGCTACCTGTTGTTATCGTGGCCTCAGTTGTCGGAGTTTTGGTTAGCCTTATTCAAGCCCTAACCCAAATCCAAGATCAAACATTGCAGTTTCTGATCAAACTCATCGCCGTGTGCGTGACACTTGTGGTCTGTTATCACTGGATGGGTAGTTCACTGTTGAATTACGCCAGCATGGCTTTCGATCAAATTAGCCAAATGGGGGGGTAGTGATGACAACTCAGCTACCCAACCTATTAACAGCACAGCTTCCGGTGTTGGCACTCTGTATGATGCGCCCTTTAGGCATGATGCTGCTATTACCCTTATTTAAAGGGGGGGCAATGGGGAGCGCATTAATCCGTAATAGTCTGATTTTAATGTTTGCTTTACCTACTGTGCTGGCAATGGATGAAATGCAGCCGATACTGCAGCAGGCCGACACTTGGATGCTCATCAGCCTATTTGGCAAAGAAATTATTGTAGGCATGTTACTCGGTTTCTGTGCCGCCATTCCCTTTTGGGCCATAGATATGGCGGGATTTGTAATTGACACAATGCGGGGGGCATCCATGTCGACTGTACTTAACCCATTGATGGGACTGCAATCATCGATTTATGGCATGCTGTTTACTCAAGTTCTTACTGTGCTGTTTTTAGTCTCGGGTGGTTTTAATTTTCTGCTAACTGCACTTTATCAGTCATATCAACAATTACCCCCAGGATTTAATTTAACGCTAAGCCAGCCCTTGATGGTGTTTATAGCCTATGAGTGGCAATTGATGTGCCAACTATGTCTCAGTTTTGCCATGCCCGCCATGGTGATTATGATCTTAGTCGACGTAGCCTTAGGGCTAGTAAACCGCTCGGCGCAGCAGTTAAACGTCTTCTTTTTGTCTATGCCCATTAAAAGCGCTTTGGTCTTACTGTTATTGATCTACAGCTTACAGTTTGCTTTGTCCCATTACCTGCAGATCATTTCTGGGGTAGAGCAGCACGTAGATATTTTGTTTGGACTCTTAGCAGGGCACTAGTGCCCCTGGTGGATATGACTTATGGCCGAGAAAACAGAAAAACCCACAGAAAAACGTTTACGAGAAGCGAGAAATCGCGGCCAGGTCATTAAAAGTGCTGAAATTGTCACAGGGTTACAGATGGCGATCATTCTCGGTTACTTTCTCTACGAAGGGCCTGCACTCGTCCAAGCGATTATGGCGTTAATCGACTTAACCATTCACGCCATCAATCTTCCCCTTGAAACTGCGGCCGAGCAAATCGTTGGTACCTTCGCCATGCTGGCATTACGTTTTTTAGGTGGGCTGACATTAGTACTCGTGTTTACCATAGTGGTGGGGAACTTAGTCCAAACAGGTCCCGTTTGGGCGGCTGAGTCTATAATGCCGAGCATGGATAAACTCAATGTCATGAATAATGCTAAGCAACTTATTTCACTGAAAAGTCTGTTTGAGCTCGCTAAAAATCTCGTTAAAGTCACAGTGCTGAGTTTAGTGTTTTACTATCTGCTCCATCGTTACGTTAACGCCTTTCAATACTTGCCTTTATGCGGAGAAGCCTGCGGTATCAGTGTGATTTCGACCATGATCACTTGGCTCTGGGGCAGCTTTTTAGGATGTTACTTAATATTTGGGATCGCTGATTATGCATTTCAACGATATAGCCTAATGAAAGAACTCAAAATGTCCAAAGATGATACCAAACAAGAATACAAAGATTCTGAAGGAAACCCCGAAATGAAACAAAAACGCCGCGAAACCCAGCGAGAAGTGGCGTCTGGTAGTCTTGCCAGTAACGTTCGCAAAGCCACAGTGGTTGTGCGTAATCCAACCCACATTGCCGTGTGTTTGTATTATAGTGAAGGTGAGACACCGTTGCCTAAAGTGCTTGAAAAAGCCGAAGATCACATGGCCTTACACATAGTGGCATTAGCTGAGAAAGCTGGGGTGCCAATTGTCGAGAACATTCCATTGGCCCGCGCCTTATTTAAACACGTTGAGGCAGGAGATGTGATTCCAGAGAGCCTATTTGAACCCGTAGCAGAGCTTTTACGTCTAGTGATGACAATATCCTATGATAATATGGAGTAACAGGTCTTACTGTAATCAAATAGAATCCTTGATGATAATTGTCTCTTACGAATCCCATAATGAATCTATGAAATTCAAATAAGTAGCCGCGCATAATATTGTTTGAAGTAATCAATTTTACCAAAATATTACTCTGAATTTGCACTAAGTTAGGTTTACGCACGCCGCTGAGAGATAGCACACTGCAAGTGTGGGGTGAAGCTCCACGACGTTGATTTTTTTCTTGAAACAGAATCAAATGAAGTCTGTATCTAGATTCGTTTGAATGGCTGAACTACCACAAGTGGCACAGTCATAGAATGTAGACCCCAACAATTTATCACCTGACGATTTGATAACGCACTAAATTGGCATGGCAGTCTAAGCACCACTCAATCGTGCTTTCCTTGTCAATTTCTACACAGATATTTGCAAATCTTTACCTGTTAACGACACTTCCTTCGTCTACTGTCTTTGGCTAACTCTATATACTGTTGGAACAATTTCAGTTCCTTAGCAAGATGAATGCTTGCTGTCTTTAGCATTGATGGACACGACAATACCGATGAAAAAATCCTCAAAGCGTAAATTGCTGCTCGCGTTAAGCGGCTTAATACTCCTTAGTGGCGGTGCTTATTTTATGTGGCATAAGCCTGAAACGGCACCTACCTATGTAACTGAAGCGGTGCGCCGTGGCGATATCGAAAACTCAGTACTTGCCAATGGCATGTTGCAGGCATCCAAACTGGTGAGTGTGGGCGCACAGGTATCGGGGCAAATCTTAAGTTTGCCGCTGGCACTGGGTGATGAAGTAAAGAAAGGCGATTTGATTGCTCAGATTGATAGCCTAGCGCAGCAGAATAATTTGAAGGATGCCCTCGCATCACTCAAGAGTATCAATGCTCAGTTCCGTGCTAAACAGGCGCAGATCCGCCAAGCTAAATTGGAATTTAGCCGCCAGCAGCAAATGCTTGCCGATAAGGCCAGTTCTCGTGCCGATTATGAAGTGGCCGATGCTAATCTAACGGTTTATCAAGCCGAGCTTGAGCAATTAGAAGCGCAAAAACAACAGGCTGAGATTAACGTCGACAGTGCCAGAATCGATTTAGGTTATACCAAAATTACCGCGCCGATGGATGGCACTGTGGTGTATTCCGCGGTGGAAGTGGGGCAAACCGTTAACGCTAATCAAACAACACCGACCATAGTTGAAATGGCGCAGCTGGATACCATGACAGTTAAAGCGCAGATTTCCGAAGCCGATGTTGTCAATGTCCATCCGGGTCAAGCCGTGTATTTCACTGTCCTTGGAAAACCGAATCATCCCTACCGCGGCGTTTTGAGGGCGATTGAACCTGGGCCGATTTCGATGGATGGCGACGATAGCAATATGAGCTCTAGCGACTCAGACGCCATTTATTACCATGGTCTGTTTGATGTAGAAAACCTTGACCGCACCTTGCGTATCGGCATGACGGCGCAGGTGTCTATAGTGTTAGCTAAGGCCGATGATGCGCTATTAGTGCCTGCGCAGATATTGCGTATAAAGCCGAGGGAGAAATCCGCGGCGCCAGAGGCTAAGCCTGTCGAGCGTAAAGCCCGCAGCGGCCCGCAATATCAAGTGCCTGTATTAGTTGATAACCAAGTGCAATATGTGGATGTCACTGTGGGGATTAACAACAAAATCAATGCTGAAATCACCGCGGGTTTGAAGGAAGGCGATCAGGTTGTGCTTGGCATGCCGTCTTCCGATGACGGCAGCAGTAAATTACGTCGCCCACCTAGCGTGAGGTTTTAACAGTGACAACGGCATTACTTGAAATTTCAGGTTGTTATCGCACTTTTCAGGCGGGTGAGCAGCAACTCACTGTGCTGAAAGATGTGAACTTGTCGATTGGCCGTGGCGAGATGGTGGCGATAGTTGGTGCTTCTGGCTCGGGTAAATCGACCCTAATGAACATTCTTGGTTGTTTAGATAAGCCGTCAAAGGGCGCGTATTTTATCAACGGCCAAGATACCTCGACTATGGACGTTGATGAGTTAGCACAGCTGCGCCGCGAGCACTTTGGTTTTATCTTTCAGCGTTATCATTTACTGGGCGATTTGACCGCCATAGGCAACGTCGAAGTGCCTGCTGTGTATGCGGGTAAAGAACGCACGGTTCGTAAAGACAGAGCCGAGCATTTGTTAACGCGTTTAGGCCTTGGCGACAGGCTTGACCATAAACCCAATCAGCTCAGTGGCGGACAGCAGCAGCGGGTCAGTGTGGCGCGCGCTTTGATGAATGGCGGCGATGTGATCCTTGCCGATGAGCCGACGGGTGCGCTGGATAGTCACAGCGGCGAAGAAATGATGCAGTTGTTGCAGGAGCTTCACAGCGACGGTCATACCATCATTATCGTGACCCATGATATGCACGTGGCCCAATATGCCGACCGCATTATCGAAATCAAAGACGGCGTGATCATCAGCGATGAGCGCAGTCAGGATAAACAAACGGCTAAGCCACAAAGCTCGACGTCACAAACTTCGACGTCGCAAAGCTCAACGTTACAAAATATGGCGCCACAAAATCCTAGCGGTGCAGTGGCAGCAAAAGACAGCTCGCGTGCGCGGGTGGCTTCGTGGGACAGATATGTCGAAGCGCTTAAAATGGCGCTGGTGGCGATGTCGACCCACAGGTTACGTACCTTCTTGACTATGCTCGGGATTATTATCGGTATCGCCTCTGTGGTTTCTGTGGTGGCCTTAGGTGAAGGCTCGCAGCAGGCCATCCTCAAAAGTATCAGTTCGATGGGAACCAACACGATTGATATTCGCCCCGGTTCAGGTTTTGGCGATCGACGCTCGGCGCGGGTGCGCACCTTAACCGCAACGGACGCCAATGCCCTTAAAAATCTGCCCTATGTTGATAGCGTGACGCCAAGCATTGGCTCTACTGCAACGGTTCGTTTTGGTAATAAAGCGGTATCGGCATCGGTGAATGGTGTGGGACCTGAGTTTTTCCGTGTAAGAGGGTACGAGTTAGCGCAGGGCCAATTTTGGGATGATGCCAGTGTCGCATCGCTCGCCCAAGATGCGGTGATTGATGACAACACCCGTAAGGAGCTTTTCCCTAACAGCGCTGCCGACAATAACTCGGCGATAGGGCAAGTGATTTTCCTTGGAGATTTACCCGTACGTATCATAGGTGTGACTCAACCCAAAGAAAGTGCTTTTGGTAACAGCGATGCGCTTAATGTATGGGTGCCTTACACCACAGTTTCTGGCCGTATGGTGGGTAAAAATTATTTGGATGGTATTACCGTTCGACTCGATGAAACTGTGCCGAGTAACGCGGCGGAGCAGGGCATTATCGCGCTGCTTAAAATGCGCCACGGCACGCAAGATTTCTTCACCATTAATACCGATACCATTAGGCAGAACATTGAAAAAACCACGGCAACCATGACCTTACTGATCTCGGCTATCGCGGTGATTTCCCTTGTCGTTGGCGGAATTGGGGTGATGAATATTATGTTAGTGTCTGTGACTGAGCGAACCCGTGAAATCGGTGTTCGTATGGCCGTGGGTGCGCGCCAGAACGATATTTTGCGCCAGTTCCTTATCGAAGCCATTTTAGTGTGTTTGTGTGGTGGCACCTTAGGCATCGCCTTGTCCTACTTAATTGGCGTGGTGTTTGCTCAAACGGGGGGCAGTTTCCAAATGATTTATTCCACCACCTCCATCGTTGCTGCCTTTGCCTGCTCGACCTTAATTGGTGTGCTATTTGGTTTCTTACCCGCCCGCAATGCGGCGCAGTTAGATCCCGTTGAGGCACTAGCCAGAGAATAATAACACCATGAATACTAAACTATTTAATCAACCATTTTCGCCTCGTAGCTGCGCTATTGCTGTTTGTACGGCTTTGGGACCAGCTCTGTGCATAGCCCTGTTGAGTGGTTGTGGCAGTGTTATGCGTTCAGACTTTGAACCGCCCGCACTGGCTATTCCCGAACAGTGGCAAAACACCACAGTGAATGAGCAAGTGAGAGTTGATCCTTGGTGGCAGCAGTTTCATCAGCCCGAGCTCGATAAGCTGGTCAGCCAAGTATTGAGCACTAACAATGACTTAACCCTAGCGACCTTAACGCTGCGTAAAGCACGCTTGCAGGCAGGGCTAACGCGGGATGATCTATACCCACAGTTATCGGCAAACCTTGACGCTTCCCGTAATCAGCCATTTGAGGGTGGCGATGCGACTAAGAGTTATCAAGCGAAATTGTCCGTGAGTTATGAGGTGGACTTGTGGGGCAAAGTGTCGGCCAATATCGACCAAGCTCAATGGGCTGCGCTGGCGAGCGCCGAAGATAGAGAAAGTACCACCCAAAGCCTAGTGGCGACCACCGCATCCTTGTATTGGCAGATAGGTTATTTAAATCAACGGATTGATTTAAGCCAAAAGAGTATCGAGTACAGTCAGCAAACGCTGGCATTAACCCAAAGGCAGTATGATTCTGGGGCCGTGACGCAAGTGAATGTGCTTGAAGCTCAGCGCAGTATGGCGGGACAAGAGGCTGCCCATAGCCAGCTTATTCAGCAATTAACTGTGGCTAAAAATGCCCTCGTGATATTACTGAATCAGGCACCTGCAGCTGTTCCTGCGCAGAGTTTAGCCTCAGGGGGAACTTGGGTTGAGATTAAGCAACTCCCCGACGTAGCAGTGCCGGACGTTAGCGTGGGTGTACCCGCAGATTTATTAGTGAGACGCCCAGATGTGAAGGCCTCCTTGTATCAACTGCGCTCCGCCTTGGCGAGTAAAGATGCGACCTATGCGAGTTATTTTCCAAGCCTGAGTTTAACCGGCGGTGTTGGGGAGTCGACCTCTGAGTTAAAAGAGTTGTTACGTAATCCCGTTGGCAGTTTAGGCGCAGGGCTAGTCTTGCCCTTTTTGCAGTGGAATCAAATGCAAATCAATAATGACATTGCCGATATCGATTATCAAACTGCAGTGGTGAATTATCGCAAGACGCTTTATTCCGCCTTTGAAGATGTCGATAACGCGATTTCGGCTAAGCAGCAATATCGTTATCAAGGGGAGAAGTTGGCACAGCAATTCAGTGCAGCGGCAGCCGTTGAAGCCATTTATGAGAGCCAGTACCGCAATGGCGCTATCGGTATTCAGAATTGGATTGATGCCCAAGAGAATCGTCGCAGCGCCGAGGCGGCTTTACTCGAGAATCGCTATAACCAACTCACCGCCCAAGCAACGCTTTATCAAGCCCTTGGCGGCAGCGATATCGCTCCGCCTTTGGCAAAGGAATAGCGCATTGTTGTAAAAGCATCACAGTGCGACAGAAAAATAAAAAACCGCTACTAATAGCGGTTTTTTATATTGCTCAGGGTGAGCTTTTTAATTTGTGTTTAGCCGTTAAGCCACATTAGCTGCGTAATATTTGCAACGGCAGGCTGAGCATATCATCGCCCGTTCCGGCTAAGTGCCAGATGATGCCGACTAAGGCGCCAACCGTGAGTAAATACCAAATAACCGAGAAGATTTGCCCGTATCTGTCTAATGGCAGCAGATGGCTTTGATGACGAGTTCGCCACTCGAAAATGATTTCTAAGCTGCCAATCAACAGTAAGAAGCCCAATAGGGCTAAGCCTAAGGTGTAGCTGATATACACACCAAAAGCGGCACCGGCGGCGCAGGCGACCAGCCCCATGATGCTGTTCATCGAAAAACTGATGCTCTTTAAAATATGGCCGCCATCGAGTGGCAAAATAGGCAATAAATTAAATAGGTTAAGCAGCGCATTAAAGGCGGCAAGGCCAGCAAAAAACACATTGCCCGTTGCGTGGTAAGCAATCAAGGAAGCGATGGACATCAAGAGCCCAAAGGTCGGTCCCATGATAGAAATCACCACATCTTGCCAACGCGTATTAATTTTTTCATCGGAGAGCGCGAGTCCGCCCATAAAGGGAATAAGGTAAATTCCTTTGGTTTTCATCCCAAAATATTTCATTGCGCGAATATGGCCATATTCGTGAAATACCAAACAGGCGATAAGTGCGAGGGCGAATTGGAAGGAGAATAGCCAAGAATAAGCGGCAACACTGGCGCCCGCTAACACTACCTTTATGACTTTAGCGCTTTTTAACAGCTTAAAGCCGAGGGAGGCGAGTCCTATCATGCTGATTTTTTGCTGCTTAACGATGGGCGTTTCTGGTGTTTGGCGTTCGATATCTTTCTCTGTCCGTCGCCCTTGGTCGATAATCTTGTCATCCATCAGCAAGCAGTAATCGAGGCGGAAAGGCTGCCAAACGAGATCGGTTTCGAGGCGAACTTGGATTTTAGCTTCTGTCATGGCGATGGCTTGCTCACCATTTTCTGTCACCAATGGGCTGCTGTGGTGGGTGAGCTCAAAGACATGGACTTTGAGGCCGCCATTATCGACGGAAGCTTCTTTTTGTGAGACTAAGGTGTTGTCCCAGTAGAGTTGTTGCCAGCCCGCGAGCGAGCCTTCTAAGCGCAGTTGTTTGCCTAAGCAGTCAATCTTAAGTAGTTCCAATTTCGGTTCCATCTGTTTGTATATTTAGTGCCAACTTAAACGTCATCTCTTGAGTCGACGCAGAAAACGGTTATTTTGGAGTGCATCTTAAGCGCTTTACCGTCTGGCTTAGCGCTGTTACACCGCGGCAAATTATGCCTGTGAATTGATTATGAGGATATTAGCTTTTAAGGTCATATTGTTTTTTATTGATTAACTGAGTTATTGATAGCCATTTATTATGGCTTATCATGTGCTTGCTGTTTATTCATCGAGGGTACGAACAATTTCGATGCCTTGGGCAATTGTCGTGAAAGCCAGTTTAGCGACACAACATTGTCCTAGTGCTTGGGCATGATTTTGAACCCATTTGATAAATTCATTGAGTGGCAAATCCTGTTTTTGGCGCAGTAATCGAGGTAATTCGCCAACAGGATCTTCATGGATTTTTTGTGGACAGGCACTGATAAGGTATCGCTGCCCTTTGGAGTCTAATAATTGATCGGTTTCGATGAAGTGATGCTGATAGAGACAGGCCAGTTCGAGCCAATCTCTTTGATGTTCTAGGTAAAGTAATTCGTCATTTTGAGTCAGTTTTACAATCGCTGGCCATTCAATACTCGACATCTTAACGCTAGTCATTTCAGATCCTTAGGAAGTTTAAAATGGGCTCTGAGGTATTCTCTGAGATCAATCGGCGGCAGTAGACAAGGATTAGGATTTTGCAAGAAGGTGACTTGGCATACTGCTGCGTGCGTTTATCTGTGAGCAGTATGCCACGCTTGGAGAAGATAGATAGAGGCCAGAACGAGTTCAGAGGTTTGGCTACCGAGCGAAAATCGCCTCAGCACTGGCGTTAAGAACCCTAGTGAACCTTATGTGCTCGGTACAGCTTTTGCCTTGGCGTTATAGTCAAAGTTAATCTCTTGATTAACATTGGCAATACAACAAGTGCCGTGTTCACGTGCCGTACGGTGATTTGCTGGACCTATATGCAGCTCAACGTTAAGGAATACGTGTTTAAGCACTTCAATACGGTATTTTTCGTAGTAGCCTTCGACTTCTTGTTTAAAGGTATCGAATTCAAGCTCTTCACGGGTACGTTCGTCCATGATGCGATTCTTCTCATCAAGCATCATCTTGATTTGCTCAATCATAACCGCGTCAGCTTGCCATTCTGACTTGGGGGGCAGTTTATTGAGGCGAGCCTCGATATCTAAACTGGCGACGACCATAGCTTTAACGCTCTCATCGAGTAGCTTGAGATCTTGCTTGAGTTCAGCCTGTCCCATTGCGCAGTAAACGTCAGTTTTAGTCCCTGCCGTTGCACCTATGACAACTGCCGTGATGCCTTTTTCAGCGTGTGCAACTCCGCCAACCAGATCACCACGACGACCGCTAGGATCGCTGACCGTTAAACTGCCGGCGGTTTTGGTATTGCTGTGCAGCAACTGTTTAGTGACTAAGATATTACCTTTGGCAACTAATTGAGAATATTGTACAAATTGGGCGCTGATCTGCCCTTGAGAATAGATATTGGTAGAGTATTCATTGGCTTTAATCTGGCGGCCAATGATGCCTTTACTCACAGTGACATCGCCTTCTGCTTCAAGGGTGGCGGAGTCTACAAACCCCATCACGGTAATATCGCCTGAGCTTTTAACTATCATGCCCTCGTGGACATCACCTGTGATTAAAATACTGCCCTTGAAGGTGACATGGCCTGTACTGATGTCGACATCTTTAAGTTGCAGTACATCATCGACATTCATACCTGTACGGGTTTCGACGGGTTGCCCCGGCACTGTGGCGATCAGCTTATTGGGATCTTTGGGATGAAAAGCTGTGCCTGTACCTGCTTGAAGCACTGCATCCTTACCTGGTTTTTGTTTAAGGACTTCGCCCTTGATGTTGTAGCCTGGAGTGCCTTCGGTGGCTAAATGTTTAACCATCAAGAGATCATTGGCTTTAACAACGATCATTGCGCCTAAATTGCGCATATCGACACTGCCATCTTCGCGCTCTTGTGGCTGAAGCAAGCGCTCCCGCGCAAGGAATACTTTGCGTTCTAATACCGCATTGAGTCCATTAACAGGGGCTTTGCCTTGGGCTATTTCACTTTGGCAGACTTCCCCAGGCTTGAGTGTACTGAGTTGTTTTAGTAGAGCCTGAATTTTAAGTTTGCTTAGCCCCATGCAGACGTTGTTTTTTTTGAGGTGAGTGAGGATCTCTGGCAAATCTATCTGTTTACCACCCCATGCTGCGGTAAGTTTAAGACTGGCTTGCATTTTATCGGGACTAATCTCGATAGCTATGCTGCCATCGCGACGTTCGGCCAAAGTAGTATAGAGCTCAAATTTTCCATCGTCTTGATTACAAAGAGAGTTGATTTTAGCGACGGTTTTAGTAATGGCTGGTTCTAGCGGAAACAGGGCGGCGAATTCAGGTAAAGACAACAGGCGCATTATGTCTTCATGGGTGACTGGACCATGGACATTAGGGATCAGGCGCAATTCAGCTTTTGTCTTATCGCTGTTTAGCTCTATGAGTTCAGGGGCCAGCATAGGGGCATTCCTAGTAATTGCGTTTTATTCTTGTTAAGAAGCTGTTTTGAGTATAACAGTAGAAACTTAGGGTAAAGAAGCCTTTTTGGCTGCAAAATCAGCAAATGTTGTCATTTTGTTGTTAATGGTCTATGAGTGAATTTTAAAATAGTTTTTTATAAAAAATTGAGTCTTATAATCAGTGTTATCTCTGGTTTTATAACAAAAATTACTGAATAAACCACAACTTATATTGATTTTGGGTTTAACCATTATTTTGATGTTTTAAATCGAATCCCTATGTTAGGGACGGCTGTTGAGTGACTATAAGTGAGGAATTGTCAGAATCGCTGGCATGCGGCAGATCACAATATTGAATTTTGTAACACGATGAAAGGGAGGTTTTATCTAAAAACAAACAGGGATTGGGATAAGAGTGAGTGGCTGGGTTGCCAATAACGCGCTTCAGCGAAAGCATCTGCGCGTTATTAATCAAACATCTATTTGTGCTGGAAGTAATACAACTTGTACTTGTTGTTATCGGCAACCACTTTCAATTGGCCAAATTCGGCGGCGATAATATCGGAATAGGGCAGGTGGCGATTGGCGACTATTTGCCAAATACCATTATGTTGTAATTGCTTAGCGCTATCGGTGACAAAGTTCTGCGCTATGCTGGTGGTGCTGGCGAGGCCATCATGAAACGGCGGATTAGAGATAATGCCGTTAAATTTTCCTGTGGTTTGCGCGAGCCCATCGGATGGATACACTTTGGCTGTCATGCCATTGGCCGCCAGGGTGAGTTCACAAGAAGCTAACGCCATGGCATTAATATCAACACATTCTAGGGATAGGCTCGGTTGTGCTTTTAGTAGAGCGGCGGTGATCACGCCAGCGCCGCAACCAAAATCGAGCACTCGGCCCGAGAGTGTTGGTAGGTGTGACAATAATAATTCAGTGCCGAGATCTAACCGTTTTTCGCTAAATACCCCGACTAAATTACAGATACTGATCTCGCCTTGCGGCGTTGTGAGTTGATACTGACTGACCCAGTCGCTAAGTTTCATTGCCGGGGCGCAGCCCTCTAAATTACTACCAAACAGCAGGCAGTGGCGGGCGTTATCGAGTTTCATCCCCGTCGCAAAATACTCAGGCAAGAGTTTAACTAAAGACTTAATCCCGCCTTTGTTTTCCCCAACGACCAACAGTTGGCCGTTAGGCACAAGATGATTGGCGGCGAGGTTAAACAAATAAGGTGCTAAGGGTTTGGCCTTGGGGAAATAAACAATAACCGTATCGTACTTTTCAGGTTTAATTGGGTCTTGATGTGGCAGTTCGTGGCCGAAATAGCAACGCAGCTTTGAGTTGGCGTGCGGCGCTAAGTGCAAGTAATGGTGGTAATCCAAGGCGAGTGCATCGACCGATGCCGCGACATCGAGCAGGGCTTTTGGCAGAAGATCGGCTTCATGATTGAGCACTAGCACCTTATGTTGGCTTAGGCTGTCTTGATTACGAATAATGACTTGCGATGGATTGGTTAACACAGTTACAGGCACCTATAAACTTAAGTGTGGGCATTATACCCGTTATTCACGCCTGAGCCAGTTTGCATCGAATCCCTGCGCTAAGACCTAATAAAATCCCTAATAAAAAAAAACCAATAAAAAAGGCAACTGCATTATGCGGTTGCCTTATGTGATTGCCTTTAATGAACGGAATCGATTAACGCTTAGCTCTTAGGTTTCTTCGGTTTTGGCAATAAGCTGAAAATCTTATTGGCGATATCAGTATTGTCTTGATGGCCGTTAAACAGCTCAGATGCGGGACCTGCGGCAAACACTTGTACGTCTGTGCCTGTGTGACCGTCGGTTGTCCAACCTGTATCAGTTCGCTTATCAATAACATGGCGAATTGCAACCGCGATGGTTTCTAATCCCTGCATTCTGGCGACCGTTAATTTTGCGATTTCTTCTTCGTTGAGCTCAAAACCTAAACCGCGGGCAAGATCGGCCTGCCATTGTTCACCGCTGATGGCGGCCAAGGCTAATGTGTCGGTACTGGCTGAAATGTTGCGTAGGATTTCAGGGTTCCAGTTGTACTTTCCATCGACGCCAATCGATAGGCCGCCGGTGTTATGGTCGGCGGTGATCACCATCAGGGTATCGGGATGTTCACGCACGAATTGCTCAACCACTTCAATGGCATTGGAGAATTCATCCATTTCACCCATGGCTGTAGCTATGTCGTTATTGTGACCCGCCCAGTCGATGAGGCTTCCTTCGACTAACAGTACAAAACCTTGGTCATTCTGCGACAGTAAACTGAGCGCTTTTTGGGTTAAAGTGCTGAGTTTTTTCGCATCTTTTTCATCAATTGCCCAAGGTAATTGGACTTCGGCAAACAGTCCCAGCACTTTAGGTTGGGTGATGCTGGCGAGATCTTCAAAACGAGTAATATGTTGATAACCCTTGGCTTTAAATTGTGCTAATAGTTCAGGGGTAAAGTATTTTTGACCACCGCCTAAGAATACATCGGCGTTGGTTTCTAGATAGCTGAGTGCTAAAGCGTCGTAGTTTTTACGGCTCTCGTTGTGGGCTAAAAAGGCTGCAGGCGTGGCGTGGTTTATCTGGGATGTGACAGCCACACCTGTGCTAAGGCCAAGGGATTTGGCTTTTTCGAGTATGGTCGGCAGCGGTTGCTTTTGGGTATCGACCGAAATCGCCCCATTGTAAGATTTAACGCCAGTGGCGAGCGCTGTTGCTGCCGCGGCTGAGTCGGTAACATAACCACTGACACTGGCGGGATAAGTGCTCGCCATACCTACAAGTAAACGGTCGAATACGGTTTGTTCGACTTCCTCTGTGTCAGGATTATCTTTGTAGTAACGGTAAGCGCTAGTGTAAGACGGTCCCATACCATCACCTATCATGATGACAATATTTTTGGGACGCGACGGTGCTTTCGTTGGACCTGTTTCTATGTTGGCCCAAGTCGGAGTCGATAGTAATAAACCTATGCCGAGTAACAAGAATGGCGCTTTGGTGAAACTCATATCACATCCCTAGAAAGTGGCTAGGCGCTTGTGATGTCAAAGCGCCTTAAATCAACAAACTCGTTGGTAAATTTTTATGCTTTGGTGTTAATGCGTGCTTCAATAGCATCCATTAACATGCCGGTGATGTCGACATCAAATGCTGCTTGGATCTCACGGATACAAGTTGGACTGGTTACGTTGATCTCAGTCAGCTTGTCACCAATGACATCGAGGCCGACAAAAATCAGTCCACGTTTTTTAAGTTCTGGACCAATGGCGCGGGCAATTGCCCAATCGCTGTCGGATAAAGGTTGAGCTACACCGCTTCCGCCTGCCGCTAAGTTACCACGGGTTTCGCCTTTCATTGGGATACGCGCCAAGGCGTAGGGTACAGGCTCACCATCGACCACTAAAATGCGTTTATCACCTTTGGTTATCTCAGGGATAAAGGCTTGCGCCATGGCATATTGTTGGCCATAGCTGGTCAAGGTTTCTATGATGACCCCAAGGTTTGGGTCGTCCTGCTTCACGCGGAAAATCGAGGTGCCGCCCATACCATCAAGTGGCTTAAGAATAATATCGCCCTTCGCTTGGTGGAAAGCGCGGATACGTTTGGCATCACGGGTCACGATCGTTTCTGGCGTGAATTCGCTAAACCATGCGGTAAACAGTTTCTCGTTAGCATCACGTAAGCTTTGCGGCTTGTTAACGATCAACACGCCTTGTTCTTCGGCGCGTTCAAGCATGTAAGTTGCGTAGATAAACTCAGTATCGAATGGCGGGTCCTTACGCATTAAGATCACGTCGAGTTCGCTCATCGGCGTGTCTGTAGCTTCGCCGAGTTCAAACCATTTGCTCGCATCATTGAAAACAGTTAACGGACGCATATTGGCCATAGCCACACCGTTGACCATGGCAAGATCGGCCATTTCCATATAAAACAGCTGATAACCTCTTTCCTGCGCGGCCATTAACATGGCAAAACTGGAGTCTTTCTTAATGTTGATCTCACTGATGGGGTCCATCACTATGCCGAGTTTTATCATTAATCTGTTCCTTATTTGTCGCCGTTTGCAGGCAAAAAAGCATTTATTGGATAATGGGGTGCCATACCACCGCTGTGTGCTGCTGTGGACGGTCTAGCCTAAATCACCAAATCTGAGTTGCAGTGCCGTAATGGCGGTGAGCGAGGCGGTTTCGGTGCGTAGCACTCTGGGGCCAAGCAACACATCGGTAAACTGATAGGTTTCTGTCATGGCGATTTCTTCCGCCGACAAACCGCCTTCTGGGCCAATTAATAGTCGCACGCGGGTATGGGCCAAATCTAAGCCATTGATACCGTGTGCGGCACGTGGATGCAAATTGAGTTTAAGCGCTGAGGTAGGTTCAGTGCACCAATCGTGTAAGTCCATCGCTGGGCGAACCACGGGCACTTGGCTGCGTCCCGATTGCTCACAGGCGCTCACGACGATCTTCTGCCATTGCTGAATTTTTTTCTCTAGGCGTTCACCGTTGAGTTTCACACCGCAGCGATCTGAAAACAGCGGCGTAATCGTATTCACGCCAAGCTCGACCGATTTTTGAATGGTGAACTCCATTCTATCGCCGCGGGAAATCACTTGGCCTAAGTGCAAGTTAAGTGGTGACTCAGATAAATTGGCCTCACATGAGAGCAGTTTTACTGTGACATGCTTCTTACCTGCATCGACAATTTCAGCAAGATAATCATTGCCATCGCCATTAAATAGACTGATATGTTCGCCGTTGCCCATGCGTAGCACCTTGCCGATATGGGCCGCGCCATCTTCGTCTAAGTTCAACTGTTGATTGATGGCTAATGGCTGAGGTTGATAAATTCTTGGGACTCTCATTGTCGACCTTATTCGGCTAATTGTTGACGCTGTGGTGGCGCATTACAGGCATTCTGCACAAAGGGGTTATGGTTACCTTGGGTTTGCGCTATGGCGTTATCACGTTTGCACTCAATAGTATCAACTGGATAGGTTTTATCCCATGCCTTAAATAATTTTAATTGGCTTGAGGCGATTTTAAGACCATAGGTCTGCTGCATATAGAGGTAGGTTCTGGCTATCTTACCGCGGGTATTTGCGGGAGGTTGTGCTTGACGATTCTTAAAGTCGACTACCATAGCACATTGGCCATATTGGTCGGCCTTACCGTTCCATTGGCTAAATCGGAAGTTGCTGCGATCGCCATTGACCTCACCAATTGCGGGTACCAAATTATGCATGTCCGATTCCATCTTATTAAATTCATTACTGTTATCGGCACAGTTTTTACGGCCGCCCTTTTGCCAGCATTGGAGTTGATGGCCAAATTCCCAGGCGGGGACTATGTGTTCCCACTCGATACGGTTGGCACGGGTTTCCTGTTTACGGACTTGATAACCACAGCTGGCGAGATCGGGTTTCCACGATTTGCCTTTGATCTGAATTTCACAGCCACAGTAAAAGCTGACTGCGGGCAGAGTACCTTGGCGACTGCCTGCGTAGAGCGCCTGTGACTTGGTTTTCGCTTGGCTGAAACTGCTGGGATGTGACACTGAGGCACTTGCGGGCACAGATAAGGTCGCCGCCCAAGTGATTAGGCACAACAAAAGTCGCCGTGAATTAACGGTTAAAGGAGCTTTGTTCAAAATTTATCCCAAAATAACAAACACTACGCGAGCCTTTGGCTCATCTTTTATGGCGTGATGGTAAGGGAAATATCGCTGTTTATGCAAATTGAGCCGTACTTAGGTGGGGGTTTTGTTTGCTGAAAGTCGCTAGATCGCAGTTAAATGGGTCTTACAGCGTTTACAAATATAACGACTTTCACCACGCAACACCTTGTTATGGCGGCGAATACTCAGTCGAATCGGTCCACAGGCGCAGCGATACTCAACATCGCGACTCGTAACTGAAGTGGTATTAAAGCTATGTGTGGTACTCGGATTGACCTTAAATACCGTTAACATCAAAGATTGCCATTCTTTACCGTGGGGCTTGGTTTTGCCAAAAAGCTGAAAACACAGCAAATGACAAATTTCGTGGGGGACGACCTCAGTCAGAAATGCCTCGCTGTTTTCGCGTAGCAATACAGGATTGAATCGCAAGCGATTCTGTTGCAGATGAGCCGTACCCGCACTCTTACCCCTTAGACTAAATTGAGTGACTGGGCGTGGAAAAGTGCGCTTAAGCGATATCTCGGCCTCTTGATAACAGGCTTCAATTCGCTCTAGTACTTGAATTTGTAGTGTCGAGAGTGGACGTGATGAACCGGTGAAAATATGTGCTTGAGCCGGATTTTGTAATGGTGGACTCGTTATCACCTGCGACTTATCTTGGCTTTGGCCTAAGGCTGCGTACGTCGATTTTGTCAGCGGGGCAAGTGCTTCACTGCTGCGACGGCGTAAGGCATTGAGTAAGTCAGCGGGTTTCAGCATAGGGTTAGCGTTGGATCTCGTCGGTTAAAGATAAAATTGAGTGCTTAAAACTTATCGGTGATTAAGCCTGCCTAAGCGTTCACATCAGAAGCGTTAGCATCATAGCGAACGCTATCTGACAATGCCAGTTTCAGCCAGTTTCAGCCAGTTTCAGCCAGTGTGACTTGGCTATAAACTCGCTGCCGCCTGCATCACCATAGTGCGTACTTGTTCGACTATGGCTTGCTCAGTATCTGCGTCATAGCCTTTGACTCTTGGTGTGTGAATGTGGCCGACCTTGGCATGGCTATTAAACTTTTGCTGCAAGACTATGGCGCGATAGGAGATTTCATTAGAGAGATAACCGCCGCCTGAACCTTCGACTGACGTTTCGTTTTGCAGTTCGTTTAATGATGTTGCACTAAATTCGCCGCGGGCAAGGGTAGTGACAGTATGGTTATCATTGACTTTCCACTGACCATCTTTGACTTGCATAGCCGAAACAGGCAGTGAAAATTCCACAAATTCGGGGCCGATAAAATCTTTACCATTAAGCTTTGGGGCAACCGGTGCGGTTTTAGTGCCGCCAGTGAGTACGTTTTGGTTATCGGGCGCCGCTGCACTGCGATTTCGCCCTGGGAAGCGTTCGATATCAAAATCAGTTCGGCCCATGCTAACGGTGAACACAAATTGGGTTTTGGGATCGCGATAAATCGGGCTCAATAGCGACTCGATAAGCCCTTGGTCAAAATCTGCAAAACGTACTGGCACCATAGCGGTTTCGATTTGTGCCGTTTTACCATTAATTTCAAAGCGAAAACCATCCAAGGCGAGGGCGACTAAACCTGAAGGATTACTCTGGGTGATATCTTTGTCGAGGAAGAAAGGATCGAAACCCGTGAGAAATATTTTGATTTGGACATCATCACCATATTGAATATCGCTAAAACCCCGTGAGGCTTTTTCAACCGCACTCATTAATATGTCTTGTTGCCAATCGGCCATTTTAAAGTTGGCGCTGGTGGTTTTTAGACTATTAAGCATGGCAAGGCGAGCCCAGTATAAAGGTCGGTCGTCAAAATGCCCTGACTGTACATCGCGGACAGCTTGTTGCCATAATCTGTGTCCTTGGCGCGCAGCTAATTGGGTGGCGTCAACTTCGTTTTTCTTTGAGCTCAGTTGAGCCAGACCATCGTCAAGTGCTTGATAGCGAGTGACTACGTCGCCTATGGTTTTTTCGGCTGTTGGTAGGCGGGAAACTTCAAGATCACCAAATAACTGCACGGCACTGGCTGTAGTCATTAAGCTGGTGGTGAGGATGAGTGTTAACACTGGCTTTAACATGTTTGGCTTCCCTGTAGTGATTAGACGTTATTCATTGGAAATAATGATTATTTTTTTCGTACGGATAGGCTCTTATGCCAAAAAGTATGCACTACAAGCTGAGGGTAATAAAGTTAAGCTCAGTGATCTTCGTCATCTTATGTCAATATCTTCTATCACAAATCATGTGGCGCTAGCATTAATCCATCTGCAACAGTGCAATAGGGTCTAGTTTGCCTCTTTTTTGCCACAATTGGTCAGCAGTTTGCTAGGGCTTGCCAAAACCCTAAGTGATAGCCTTAATCACTTTTTTAGTTCATTGGATTGTTTGTTTTTCTACAAGGAGACTTTATGCGTTTGTTCACCATATCGGCTGTGCTGGTGATGTCGTCTATTTTAGTGTCGTCAAGCTTAGTGGCGCCGACTTTTGCATCTACTATAGCTAAGGAGTGGCAAGAAACCCGCAGTTGGGATGCCAGTTTTACTCAGCACCAAACTAAAGGCGTAGTGGTGTTATGGAATGAAAACAAGCAACAGGGATTCACTAATAATCTTAAACGTGCCAATCAAGGTTTTTTACCTGCATCGACGTTTAAAATTCCTAACAGTTTGATCGCGCTAGAGCTTGGCGTGGTGAAGGATGAGCATCAAGTCTTTAAGTGGGATGGTAAAAGTCGAGATATCGCAACTTGGAATCGTGATCATAACCTTATTACTGCAATGAAGTATTCGGTTGTGCCTGTCTACCAAGAGTTTGCTCGCCAAATTGGTGAGGCGCGTATGTCGAAGATGATCGCCTCGTTTGATTATGGTAATGAGGATATTTCGGGAAATTTGGATAGCTTTTGGTTAGATGGTGGCATACGAATTTCTGCTACGGAGCAAATCGATTTCCTACGTAAGCTTTATCACAACAAGATACACGCTTCTGAGCGCAGTTTACGTATTGTTAAGCAAGCCATGCTGACTGAAGCGAATTCTGACTATATTATCCGTGCGAAAACCGGTTATGCAGTCAGAGCGGAGCCAAGCATTGGCTGGTGGGTAGGTTGGGTTGAACTCGATGATAATGTATGGTTTTTTGCGATGAATATGGATATTCCCGACGCCGCAGGTTTACCATTGCGTCAAGCCATTACTAAGGAAATCTTAAAACGGGAACGCGTTATTCCTTAGCCCATGCTAGGTAGCGTAAGCATAGCGTATCCAAACCTTGCGAGAATTGCGTATGACGCTGCCTACTTAGCTGACATCAATCGTGATACTGAAAGCCTAGACTCAGATCTAGGCTTTTTTATTGGGCTTTCTTGAAACAGGCTTCCTTGATGCGACGGGAAACGTTAACCCATTAGGGATTGCAGGCTTTCTTGGCTGCTGAAGCGTTTTACAAAGAAGTCTAAGAAGACACTGATGTTGGTGGCCAGTTGGCGTCGGCTCGAATAAACCCCATAAACCTTAAAAGGTTCAATCGGCCACTCCTGTAAAATCGGTACTAGCTGTCCATTAGCAAGTTCAGTCTTACAGGCTGAATTGGATAACATGGCGATGCCAAAATCATCTATGGCTAATTGCTTCACCATTATCGGGCTGTTGACCCTCACTTTACGCTGAAAGTTCGCCATGGTTTTACGCGAACCTTTACCCAATGGCCAAATTGGTGCTGAGCGAGAAGTCCCCAATAAAATCCCACTGTGCAGGCTGAGTTCCTTTGGAGTCGCGGGTGTGCCTTTGAGTTTTAAGTATGCAGGGCTTGCCACTAAAATTGGCTGGCGTTCAAACAGTAATCTTGCGACTAAGTCCGACGATTGAAGTGGGCCATATTTGATGGCTATGTCATATCCTTCACCGACTAAACCAATATCGTTGTCGGTAAACTGGACATCCAATTCAACATTGGGATATAAACGCATAAATCCGCTACAGAGGTTAGCGATAAGTTCTTGGCTAAATGACACTGGGATTGCAATGCGTAATGATCCTGACACATCATCGTGAGTATTCTCGATAACTGCCTTGGCCGCTTCTACCTCATTGCGAATCGAATCACAGTGTTGATAAAAGAGTGCCCCGATTTGGGTCAAACTCAAATTACGGGTGTCGCGCTGTAGTAATCGCACGCCAAGTTGTTCTTCTAGCTGCGCGATTTTGCGACTTATGGTGGATTTTGGGTGGCCGGTTTCACGTGCAGCTTGGGAGAATCCCTTCGCTCTAACTACGGCTGCAAATAGCATCATACCGTTTAAATCTGGCATGTTATTCCCACTGTCTCATATTTGGAACAAAGCGTCCTATGCAGTTTAATGGCATTTGACGGGATAACAAAGTTATATTTATTGGCTAAAAATTTTCAGAGGCTAAGCAGAGGATCTTTTGATGACCAGCAATAATCAGCCCAAACACATGACTCAAGCCCAAACGCCCGATCCGCTTTTTTTACAGGCCGAGCATTTGGCAAAAGATTTTTCTCTGTTTCCTAAGCACAGTAAACAGAGTTTATCGGAAGAAATTAAAGGTCTTTTAAATGAGGATGCTATTCAAGCAAACTTAAAAGACTTGGCATCTTTAGATGTCGACGGTTACGTTGCTAAAGTGATCCAGCCGACCCAAGATAAAGGTCGTCCTGGTGCAAAACGTATTATTGCCGATCTTAAAGGTCGTTTGATTACGGAAACTCACTTGGGCTCTTTTTACAGTGCTGAGGTCGAGCTGAACTTTGGTTCACGCACTCGTCGTATTGGCTTTATTGCCCAAGAACGCACTACAGCTAACGGTGCTTGGATGCCTGAGCATCATTACGCCGCTTGTAAAGCAATTCGTCATTTCGCCGAATTGTCTATGCCTATTATCTATTTAATTGATACCCCAGGGGCGGATGCTGGCGAAATCGCTAACAGCCAAAACCAAGCGCATTCAATTTCTAAAGCCATCGCAGAAAGTGCCAACGTTGACGTACCGACAGTCGGTATCGTAATTGGTGCTGGTTATTCTGGTGGCGCAATTCCATTAGCGGCTGCGAACATTCTGTTGTCGTTGCGTGACGGTATTTTCAACACGATCCAGCCACAAGGTCTGCAAAGTATTGCCCGTAAGTACAACTTATCTTGGCAAGAATGTGCGAAATCTGTGGGTGTATCACCAGAAGAGCTTTATACCTCAGGTTGTATCGACGGTATCATCGACTTTTCACCGGGCGATCGCGACGAGCGTCAGCACAATCTGCGCCGCGCTATTATTAGCAGCGTAGAAGCGGTTGAGCGTGCAGCGATGAATTTTGTGCGTGAATCTAAAGATTTACGTGAGCATTATGATCGCAGTTTAACTCGTTTCCTTAATCCATCTAAAAACTTGATGGCTTTGGAACTGAATGCAGAATTGGCTGTGGCAACGAGCCCGACCAGTCACCATAACTTGTTCGGTAGCGCCTATCGCTATTTGCGTTATTTAACGCTACGTAGCCGTATCCATTCTATTTCTCAAGAGCAATATGGTCGTCTGTCACGCGCTAGCGTGCCAGAAGGTGATCTGTTGGCACGTATTCAACAGGAACAAGACCGTGTGTTCCAAGCTTGGTTGTCTAACCCTGATAAGCTAGTTTATGACGAAGATTTGAATAAATTGTGGACTAACTTTGTCGCTAAACGTGACGAAGTTTCTACCGAGCGTAACATGCTGACACGTTTGATTTTGGGTGAGCCAAAAGAGAACTATAAAAAAGCACGTAAGGCGTTGTTATTCAACATCAGCTGGTCTTTGTATCACCGCTGGAAGAGCAATGCGGCTAACAACTTTAAAGGGCTGATTCAGCACTTAGAAAGTTTGCCAAAGTCTGTGACTCAAGCTAAATGGCCTGAGCTGAATCAGCTGACTGTGCTGGATGTGGTGGTAAATGAAGAACTGCGTGAAGACTTTATTTGGCAATGCCATAACATTCTGATCTTCAATGCCTTGTATGACAACGTTGTGGGCAGCTTAGCGTCAATCGCTAAAGAAGCCATGATGTCGAAGAGTTTGTCACGTAACTCAGTGAACAACCTGTTGCACAAGTCAATTGACCATGCATTGTCGACGCAAGATACCTCGAACGACAAAGCTAAGTTCTATAAGTGGCTCAAGTATTTTATGGGTCAATCGAACCGCGCCGATTTGTTGGTGCGAGTAGAGCAGTGGAAGAGTGTGGGTTTCCCACAACTTAACGACAGTCTATTCGTGGTACTGACTTACTTCTTCGAGCGTTTACTGCCTGAGTATTTCGATAGTGAAAGCGATACCAGCAAGTACACTGGCGCGATCAACCCTGTGCGTATCGGTCGTCGTAAGGACTTCTGGAACCGCTTGACCATGGGTTATCAGGATCTATTAATCCAAAAAGTGCTGCGTGACGAAAAACGTAAAGGCAACATGACTTGGGAAAATGTGGTGAAGCAGTTCTTTACCCATTTCGAAGAGATCAACGGCGACAAGATGTCGGCTAACTTGCTCAACTTCCCTGGCTTCCGTTTATCGATTGAAGACGCATTAGATAAAGGCATTCGCCCATGTGGTTTGATCACAGGTATTGCTGACTTTAAAGAAAAAGGTCAAAAAGTGCGTGTGGGTGTGGCTGTGTCTAACACCGCATTCCAGGCAGGTGCATTCGATATGGCCAGTGCTGAGAAATTCTCTGCACTATTAATCGAGTGTGCTAAGCGTAAATTACCCGTTGTGTGCTTTATCAGTTCAGGCGGTATGCAGACTAAAGAAGGCGCCGCGGCGCTATTCTCTATGGCTGTGGTGAACGATCGTATCACGCGCTTTATTCGTGATAACGAATTGCCAGTACTGATGTTTGGTTTTGGTGACTGTACTGGTGGTGCGCAGGCGAGTTTTGTGACTCACCCATTGGTGCAAACTTACTATCTGTCTGGTACTAACATGCCGTTCGCAGGTCAAATGGTGGTGCCAGCTTACTTACCATCAACGGCAACGCTGTCTAACTACTTGTCAAAAGTACCTGGCGCAATGGCGGGCTTAGTCCATAACCCATTCAGCGACAATTTAGACTCTCAGTTAGCAGGTATCGATCCTCTGATGCCAATGCCTTCGGCAAAAATTAACGATGTGATCATCAATGCACTGTCGACCTTAGTGGTTGAAGCTACTGTTGAAGAAGAAGTGATCGTGCAGAACGATCCACGTAAGTTAATGAAGCCTATTAACAAAGTATTGGTTCACGCCCGTGGTTGTACAGCTGTAAAACTTATTCGTAAGGCGCATGACAATAATATCAATGTGGTATTAGTGGCGTCGGATCCTGATATGACGTCAGTGCCAGCGGACATGCTCAAAGAGACCGATAAGTTAGTTTGTCTCGGTGGTAACACATCGGATGAAAGTTACTTGAACGCATACTCTGTGCTGAAAGTGGCCGAATATGAACAGGTTGATGCATTGCATCCTGGTATTGGTTTCCTATCAGAAAGCCCGCAGTTTGCTGCATTGTGTGTGAATAACGGTGTTAACTTCGTCGGTCCTAGCGTGCATTCAATGACGACTATGGGTAACAAGTCGAACGCAATTAAGACATCGCAAGCGCAAAATGTACCTGTTGTGCCTGGTTCGCACGGTATTCTGACCAATGCTGAACAAGCCGTAAACGTGGCGAGCGAAATCGGCTATCCAGTATTGCTTAAAGCGGTACAAGGTGGTGGCGGTAAAGGTATTCAGGTTGTAAAACGTCCTGAAGACATGATTGGTTTATTCCAAAAAACTGCAACCGAAGCGGCTGCAGCCTTTGGTAACGGTGACTTGTACTTAGAGAAATATGTGACATCACTGCGTCACATCGAAGTGCAGTTACTGCGTGATAAGTTCGGCAACGCGAAAGTATTAGGTTTGCGTGACTGTTCGGTTCAACGTAACAACCAAAAAGTGGTCGAAGAATCTGGCTCAACTATGCTGCCGGACGAGCTGAAGCGACAAGTGCTGGCTTATACCCGTGCCTTAGGCGACGCGACCGATTACATGGGCGCAGGTACCGTTGAGTTCATCTATAACTTAGATGCAAACGAAGTCTACTTCATGGAAATGAACACGCGTCTGCAGGTTGAGCATCCAGTTACGGAAGCGACTTCAGGTATTGATATCGTTAGCGCGCAGTTTGATATTGCTGCTGGCCGTTCAATTGCAGCGTTAGAACCGAAAGAAATTGGTTATGCGATGGAAGTACGTGTGACGGCTGAGAAAGCGGCGCTCGATAGCCATGGCATACTGCAACTGATTCCAAATCCAGGCAAGATCACTGAGTGTGTCTTCCCAGATCATCCAGATGTGGAAATCATTTCGATTGCTGCGCCAGGTAAAGAAGTATCGCCATACTACGATAGCTTGATTGCGCAAATCATCATGCGCGGTGAAAACCGTGAAGATGTGATTGCCAAACTGTACGAATACTTAGACAGTGTAGTGCTGAAAGGCATCGCGACTAACATTCCGTTACTCAAGCTGATCTTGAAAGATGGTACCTTCAACGAAGGTGTTTACGACACTAACTATCTGCCACGCTTAATGGCTGAGCTCGATATTCCTGCGTTGATCGCAGAAATGGAAGCTGCCGCTGAAACTGTGGAAGTAGATACTGAGTCACTGCGTGTTGGCGAAAGTAACGAACTGAAAGTGTTAGCCCAAGGTGCAGGTATCTTCTATACCTCTTCTGCACCGGGTGAAGCGGACTTCGTGAAAGAAGGTGACATAGTCACAGTCGATCAAACACTAGCACTAACAGAAGCGATGAAGATGTTCTCGCAAGTGACCTTAGCCGGCTTTAACCGTCAGAGTGCGATTCTGTACCCTGAAGATAAGAAGTATCGTATCGAGCGCATCCTGAACAGCAATGGTCAGCAAGTGTCTCAAGGCGACTTACTGTTCGTGGTCTCGCCTGTTGAAGAATAAGCTCAGCGTTTAACGCCATAGCTGAATGAGAAAATACCCGCCATTGGCGGGTATTTTTTTGCTTCTAAATTATGGCCACTAAATTTTCTGTCACTAAATTTCCTGTCATTAAATATAGGTAAGCGAACATGCCACTCTTAATGTGCATGACGTTTTTGACAAATCAACTTAGCTTTAATAGATAAGCTCATAACTAACAAGTGGCCAATCTCAGCTTTGTGCAATACGACCTGTATCTCTGATTAAGTCGGCAAAGAGTTTCTTTAATCTGTCGTTCGCCCATTTATCAGAACAAGTAGCATCAAGAGCCCACCTCTGGCCTCGAGAATCAACGGAATCTCCGTGCTTTATTCGTAGTAATAGAGGTTCATCAAACCTCATTTTAAGTTGAAACTGAGTCTAAAATGAGCAGGGTGTGGATAACTTTGGGGGTAAGTGGTGGGTATGGTGTGGCTAGATTAGATAATTAGAATTAACTGCAAATTTCCTTAAAATAGGGGTTGCGCAAAATCTCCTGCTGCCTATAATGCGCATCCACTGACACGGCAGACAGCGTTAAGCAGCCTGATGTGACGGTTCATCGATGAGTTTACTGATTGATGAGTGTTGAGAAAGTTTGCAAAAACTCCTTGACGCGAAACGGGAAATGCGTAGAATACGCAGCCCTAGCCAACTGGAAGCGTTCGACGCTCAGTGTGGTACTCAAGTTCTCTTACGAATATTGAGTTGCTCTTTAACAAGATAAAACAAGAAATCTGTGTGGACACTCACAGGTGTTGAGTTAATCGAAACTGCTTAGCCTTCGGGTTGGCAGTCAAAAATTTAAATCAATGTAACAATGAGTGTTCATAGTAATATGTACAATGAGTGTTCATAGTAATATGT
>NZ_JAKKRV010000021.1:0-82458 GCF_025653985.1 Shewanella sp. SM69 | reverse complement strand
ACGATAAGGCAAGGCTCAATTTTCGCGACAAAGGGCAGCAAGTCTTTGCGTCTAAGCATTTTCTTTTTGATTAACTTGCCCGCTTTATCGACGCCAACAGCATGAAAAACAGACTTTGCGATATCTAAACCGATTGTAGTAATCTTCATAGGTGGACCCGTCCTCTTTCTGATGAGTTTTAGCGACTACATCGTGGCCCATTGCGAGGCCGATTTAAAGTGGATGGGTCCATTCCATTATCCATGGCGATTGCGGCTATTTGCAGACCTAGTGGACTAAGTTAAAAATAGCCAACACGGCATAGAGTGCGTTAAAACCCGCCGGGACGGAGCGCTTAGGGCACTCCACTTCCGTGTTGCATCAATTCAGAAGGTGGCCGACATTCTGTCATTGATGCGCCTTGAATTGAAGCACCCTAAGCGCTCTGAAACTCGTATCTTCAGGTAGCTTGGGTATATTGCCCATTGGAAACGATGCGTTCTACGGTCACAGTGTCATTACCCGCCAGTTTTTCAAACACTTCGGCCGATAAATCTGTGGGTAATTTTGCAAAAAAGTTATCAAGCATTTTGTCTTTATTCCTCTGCTTTTATTAATGTGCCACTCTGATTAAACGGTATTTTGAGCAATCAAGCATTGAGAAACGAATCCATAAACCGCTATGATATGCGCACAGAAATACTCAGTTGCCATGAGTATCCCTCAGATAAGCCTATCGTTTTACATATGGATATGGAGATTTCCCCCAATGTCGTTGTTTCGCGCACTCAAAGCCAAGTTATTTCCCTCAAACCAAACTAGCCGCGATCCAAAAGACATTCATCTTCCAACTGAGTCACAAACACTCAGCCAAGAACAAGATTTAACGCAGGAGCCGTCAGTCGCTGCACCGCTATTCCAGCGTCATTTCAGCTTAAAAATCCATGCGACAAAGGCAGACGCGACTTCTTGCGAAGAAAATGCTGACCACGGCTTAACTCTCTATCACTACGATACTCCCCAAGTCATAGAACTCTTGGGCTGGGAAAACGCCAATGAATGCTGCGAATTCCACCATACCGAATTCGACCGCCTCGAAATCAGCAATCAATTCCCTTTCCCCGAGCAGCACTTTTGGCTCGACAAGGTAAAAGTGTGCAGTATCACCCCAAAAAAGAACAGCCAAATAAAGGCGTTGTGGCAAGTTGAGCTTAACAATCTCGATGCATTATTGATAAGCCACTTTACCCTCGATGCAGACAATATAGTGCAAGGCGATATTCAAGATTACGCCAGCCTAACAGGCCAACTGCACCGCATTTTTCACCAACTCAATACTGAAGAAGGTGCGGGTATACTTAGAATCATCACCCAAAGCCCAGGGCTTACCCAAGCCGTCGATTCAAACTATTTTGGCGAACGTAATGGCGTGACCCGCCAATTTAATGCCCTAGGAACCCTGTTATTTGAAGGCAACTTTATTCATGATCAGCAACTTGGAAGACAAACGTGGTATGACCATGAGGGCAAGATCAATCAAATAGAAGATCGCCATCCCCAAGGTCAATTTATTCAATACTTTTATGGCAATGGTCAGCTTAAAGAAACCGCCGAACTAGATAGCAATGGCTATTATATCAATACGTTAACTCGCTACTATGAATCTGGACAAATACAGCTGATCCGGCCCTTAGTGCAAGATGTTATCCACGGAATTGAAAAACAATATTACCCTGATGGTTCACTAGAAGCTGAAAGATATTACAACCAAGGCTATGAATATGAAGCCGTTTGGTATCATCCCAATGGAGCGATTAAACAAAAAGTGTTTAACGATGTGACGGGCAAAGTCATTGAAGAGTTTTACGACTCAGGTAAGCCTGCATGGCGTGAACCCTTCAATACCGAAGGCCAATTACATGGCGAACATGTAAAATGGTATCCCAATGGCCAAATTGAAGAAAAAATCTATTTTGAGGATGGCAAAGAACAAGGCATGGCCCTTTGGTATCATGACAATGGTCAACTCGCCCTTGAGATCTATCTTGAAAAGGGACTCAGGGAAGGTCTATTTAGAAGCTATTATAAAAGTGGCGTGCTTTCGGCCGAAGGCCAATATAAAAATAATCTCTCGGTAGCCCCTTTTATTGAATACCACGAAAACCAGCAAATTCAGATGTACTTACCGCACACACAGGGCAACCGTGATGGCACAGCTCGCTGGTTTTATGAAGATGGCACGATACGTACAATTTCTGAATATGAAGTTCGTGATGGCCAAGGCTACCTCAAAGAGTCCAGCTTTTATAATAACAAAGGGATCCTCGAATCCTATCAGAGTCACTCGAATACCCGCTGCGGCTATAATCTTGATAATAATCAAAGGGAATACTATCAAGAAGGTATTGCCGATACTCGCATCGAATACTATGAAGATGGCGCCATTCGCTGGTTACTCACCCGTACGCAAGGGGATTTATTTAGCTCTAAATCCTTGTCCCCTCAAGGTTTAATTTTAGAAACTGGCACAATCCAAATTACTAATGGTCGTTACCTCGATATCGGCCATTGGCAACGTTTTACGCCCCAAGGAAAAGTGTACCGCGAAGCCTGGCTAGATGAACAAGGCCAACTGATAGAAAGCCGTCACTACTTTGATTTTCATGAAAATATAGCAACTCAGGAAGATGAAGAACCTGAATGGGATAGCCCAGAAAATCCTAGTTATGACTATGATGAAGACGATGCTGATGGGCAAAGTAACGGACCAAATAACCGTACGGATGACAGCGAACATCATGCTAGCAATAGTAGAAATAACGCATATTTATCTCGTCAGAAGTATCACGCACCCAATGGCAATACCACGACAAAACAGCGAGAAGATAAAACAATAGCAGTAGATGTCGCCGCTCACACCGAAGAACCCATATTGGCTTATCACTTAAAATTTGATGATGAAAGCAAGCTTTATGCAATGAAACGCTATCATCCCAATCGCCAGATTGCCGAAGAAGGTAATTTACAAATTCAGGGACAGGAGCAATTCTGGGTCGGCATTCACAATCAATACGATGAGCAAGGCAAACTCAAGCTTTCCGAAACCTATACTATGGCGGGCGAACCGATAGAGCACTCCACTAGCACAAGTAGGATAGTGTTAAATTAATCAAGCAGATTTGAATCACACTCGATAGCGAGGATAGGTAAGCCCAGATAAAACTTGGCTTACCTTACTCACATTAACCGTCAGCTTGCGATAACAATTCCAAGCTTGATAGCACTAAATGAATCTAAGTCGCAGCACTAAAACTTAAGCCGGGGCCCTAAAACTAAAGTGCAAAAAAACTAAAGTGCAAAAGTGGCAATAGTCTTTTGAATACCCACGACATCCGTGCCACGCTTGAGTTCTTTGACTAAAGGTTCGCTCTGGCCTGAGATCCAAATTTTAAGCTCGGCATCCATATCAAAATGCCCTGTCGTTTCCACTTCAAAATGGGTAATGGATTTATAAGGTATTGAATGGTAAGTAACCTTCTTGCCTGTAAGTCCCTGCTTATCAATTAAGATCAGGCGTTTATTGGTGAAAATAAACAAATCACGGATCACTTTGTAGGCGAGTTTTAATTCTTCTTGAATGCCCATGATAGGCCTTAATTCCTCGGCTAATTCCTGTAAATCAACCTCAGCAGCATTACCGAGTAAACCGTCTAACAATCCCATTTTAACATCCCTTATTATTGATATTATTTTCAATAAGATATCTGCTCATTACCGCATGTGCAATATAAGGCTTTGATGAAAATATGAGAGTGACGCTGGTGAGAGCAACATCAATGAGAGGTAGGCCGTTGTAGGTGCGTGGATGTAGCTGAATAGGTGCTAGGAGCATTGCACTCGGGCAATGCTCCTAATGACAAATATTAAAGGTGCTTCTGGCCTCGCACTTGACGGTTTTCACCGACCACCATCATTTCGCATTTAGGGCAGTCGAATACCAACTTGAGCACATCATTGCCGATTTCAAGCACCATAGGATCGGCCTTGATCCCTGGCACTTCTTTCGGACACAGATTGAAGTTAAAGCGTAGGCAATGCTTAGTGATCATCAATGGCACATCTTCGGTAACGCCATTTTTCTCATAGGTATCTTGAATTTCAATCACGCCGTGGCGTTGATAAAAATCCTTGGCCTTTTCGTTGGCAACGTTGCCTAAGTAACTCAAATGCTTGACGGGATAGACTGCATCTTGATTATGCTTCCACGGCAGTGGACGCACATAGCCTTGCACACGGGCAGCCTCTAAGGCGGCCACACCATCACGGCGCAGACCATTTAACACTGATGCGGGCAAGAACCAAGCTTGGGCCGTATCGATACTGATGCTACGGGCAACAAAGTCGGTACTGCCTAGCTTACCCAGTTGAGTACGGGTATTTTGTAAGGTCTTATCGACATCAGTCGCAGGCGTCTTCTCGACCACTAAATTCACTGTGGCTGTAAGGCCATAGATATCCGTCAAGGTCAGCGCCAGTCCATCTTGGGTGTCGCTCAACCGTAAATCGACGCCGATAATCCGCTTAGAAGATTCTTTCGATAACAGGGCTTCGAAGGCTTGGTTATGGTTACGATATAAAGTCATGCCGACTTTTAAATCCTTTGGCACCTGCAATATATGCAGCTTTAAGCCTTCGGCGCGGTTAACTCGCAGGCCTTGCAGCTTGTCATCGGATTGTTTTGCCATGGCAAAATTCGCGGGGAAAAACGCTAAGCCATCGCCGTTATTAAACTCATGGGTTGAGCTCACTTGGATAAAATCTTTACCTATGCTAACCACTTTGCCGACTTCTTCACCTATATATTTTGGCGATCGAAAATCTTTAATCCCTTGGCTACGTTCATGAACAAAATAGTCTGTGCTGCCACGGTTAAAGGTCTTTTCAGGATCAGGGGTAAAACTATGTTCGCAGCGGCCGTGGGACGAAGCCTTAAACTCGGGACGACGCGCCATAATCGCATCTAGCTTTTGGCGATAATGCGCGGTGACGTTTTTAACGTAACTTAAATCTTTTAGGCGACCTTCAATCTTAAACGAGCGAATGCCCGCATCGATGAGCGCTTCGAGGTTTTCAGTTTGGTTATTGTCTTTTAAAGACAATAAGTGTTCATTCTGCGCTAATACATCCCCTTGACGTGTTTTAAGATTCCCCGGCAGGCGGCACATTTGCGAGCATTCACCGCGGTTAGCACTGCGGTTACTAAAGGAATGACTCAAGTTACACAAACCACTGTAAGCCACACACAAAGCACCGTGGATAAAGAATTCGAGTTGCATATTGGTATGCGCGGCGACATCACGGATTTGGCTTAAGCCCAATTCACGGGCGAGCACCACCTGAGAAAAACCAACTTGCTCTAAAAACGCCACTTTTTCTGGACTGCGGTTATCCATTTGGGTACTGGCATGCAGGGCAATCGGCGGCAAATTGAGCTGTAATACGCCCATGTCCTGCACAATCAGCGCGTCAGCTCCCGCTTCGTACAATTGCCAAATAAGTTTTTCGGCGTCGGCCAGTTCGTTATCCATCAAAATGGTATTGAGGGCGACGAATACCTGAGCATGGTATTGATGAGCATAAATACACAGGCGCGCGATATCTTCAACACTGTTACCCGCCGTTGCCCGCGCACCAAACGCAGGACCACCTATGTATACCGCATCGGCACCATGGCGTATGGCTTCGATACCGTAGTCAGCATTTTTTGCAGGCGCCAATAACTCAAGACGGTTATGGACGTGAGAAAGATTCTCGGGAGTGTATATCTCTGGCTGGCTCATGGCTTCACAGACTCAAAATGATCATTAACGAAAAGGACGGGAGTATAACAAAAACTCAAATACAGCTCTATCAGCAAATCATCAACTAATCCGCTTTACTTTTGTCAGCGAGGATAATGGCACAGCCGATCTTTGGGCCTCACACTTGCACCCTCAAGCCGAGCAGAGTATCTTTGCCCCGCATTGACGAATAGGCACTATTTATGACTGATTTTATTTACCAACCACCGACCACTCCTTGGCTCGATATTCTTTATCAAGATAAAGACATTATCGTCATCAACAAACCTTCAGGATTGTTGTCTGTGCCCGGTCGCGACCCCGCCCATTACGACAGTGTCTATGCCCGGGTAAAAGCAGAGCATCCACATTGCCAAATCGTCCATCGCCTCGATATGGCGACCTCAGGCGTGATAGTTGTCGCCCTTATTCGTAGCGCCGAGCGGGAATTAAAACGTCAGTTCCACGATAGAGAAACCAGTAAGACCTATTATGCAAGGGTCGCAGGCCATTTCAAAAATGACACTGGCAGCGTTGATTATCCACTGATCTGCGACTGGCCAAATCGCCCTAAACAGAAAGTCGATCATCTTGTTGGCAAACCGTCTTTGACTCACTACCAAGTAATGAGCCGCGCCAAACGCTCAACGCTGGTTAAACTGATGCCAATCACAGGCCGCTCACACCAATTACGGGTGCATATGATGGCGCTAGGACATCCGATTTTAGGCGATGGTTTTTATGCCGACTCACTGGCAAAATCCTTAGCGCCTCGACTATTACTACATGCAGCAGAGCTCACCATCAAACATCCCTACTCGGGTGTCAGTATGACTTTTAGCGCAAAAGTCCCTTTTTGTGAGCCTTTGGGCGAACAATGATCACTAAAATCAAATAATACGGGCAAAATAGGTAGCAATTCCCCATAAAAAAACGTAACTTTATGACAATTCACTACGTTATAGAGAGTTTATTTATGGATACCGCATTTCAGCGCGATCAACTCGATAATCATATCCTCGAAGCCCTAATGCAGGATGCCCGCACACCCTTTGCCGAACTCGCTAAACGCTTTAGCGTGAGCGCCGGCACTATCCATGTTCGGGTAGAAAAAATGAAGCAAGCGGGGATCATTACAGGTGCGCAGATCACGGTAAACCCTAAAGCCCTAGGTTATGACGTTTGCTGTTTTATCGGTATCAACCTTAAAAGTGCTGGCGATTACCCCGCAGCTATCGCCAAACTCAACGCTCTCGAAGAAGTCGTCGAAGCCTATTACACCACAGGCAACTACAGTATTTTCGTCAAGGTCATGTGCCAATCCATCGACGGCTTGCAACACGTGCTCATCAATCGCATCCAATCTATCGATGAAATCCAGTCGACGGAAACCTTGATCAGCCTACAAAACCCAATCGTCAGAGCGGTTAAACCTTAAACAGGAAAAACAGCAAACACCTACAAACAACATAACAAATACCAAAGTGTGATTAACATCTTTTTTACCGCAAAAGTGTTAACCATACGATACTTTTGTGTTACAACTTCATTGCTACCGCCAAAGAGCGCAGCAGAAACTATAACAATTCAGCTACAGGCACGTTTAATAAAGTGCTGAAAGCATTAATTGACAAGGAAGAAGTTGTGAAGACAAAACTATCGATCGCTATCTCCGCTGCACTACTCTCAAGCGCAGCTATTGCTAACAGTGAATTTACATTTAAACCTTACTCTCCAGAAATAAGCGCGCATGATAAATATACTAAACCGCAAACATCAGCCACTAACCTCGATGCTCCACAACGTTTTATTGTTGAGATGGAATCTCCTGCACTAGCTAAGTATAGAGGCGGCATCGGCAACTTCGCAGCAACAGCTTTAAATTCGAAAAAAGAAAAACTAGATATTCAATCTACTAATGTCAAAAGCTATTCAAGTCACCTAGCTAAAGAGCAAAACGCTTTTGCTAGCAATTTAGCTAAAATTGCGCCAAATGCAAAAGTGGAACGTCATTTCCAAACACTTTTTAACGGTATAACAGTTGTTGGCCAAGGACTAAGTGTTGAAAAAATAGCCAAAATGCCTGGAGTGAAAGCAGTATACCCAGAGGCTATATATGAAACTAACATGGATGCATCACACCAAGTGATTAATACCCCAGCTATGTGGGAAGCCGTTTCCGGCATGGCTAATGCGGGCAAAGGAATGAAAGTTGCTATTATTGATGGCGGCATTCGTCCGGAAAACCCCATGTTTACCGATGCAGGCTTCACAGCACCCAGCGGTAGTCGACCATCGGATGACTACTGCTCGACTGTCGATGCTTCATTCTGTAACAACAAGCTGATCGTTGCGCGTTGGTCACAGCCAACATCACCTGTGTGTCCTAATGAATACATGAGTCCACTTAGCTATGGTGGTCACGGAACTCACGTTGCAGGTACCGCTGTCGGTAACAAAATATCAACTACTTATAAAGATATTCCCGTTCAACTATCTGGTGTAGCACCAGCAGCTTACCTTATGGTCTACAAGGCTCTTTACAGTAAGCCTGATTGCACAGGCGGAACCGGCTCTAACATCATGTTAATGGAAGCCTTAGAGCATGCTGTTAATGATGGTGCAGATGTAATCAACAACTCATGGGGGGGGAGTGCTGGTAGTGATCCAGCTAGCAGCCCATACAAAACCATGTTTGAAGCTGCAGAAGCTGCGGGGGTTGTTGTAGTTAGCGCTGCCGGTAACGATGGTAATGGTCCTCAAACTATCGGCTGCCCTGCTTGTATTGAATCAGGAATAACTGTTGCTAACACTACAACAGGGCGTTTTTTCGCTAATAGCTTTAATACCGGTGGTGATGATTTACTTGCTATCCCAAGTTCTGATGCAGTGCTTTCAGAAGATATTACCGCTCCAGTGATTGCGGCCGTTAATTTAGATGCTGAAAATGCCAATGGTTGTGATGCCTTTGCTGCGGATTCGTTCAAAGATGGCATTGCATTGATTTCTCGCGGAACATGTAACTTCTCATTAAAAGCCACAAACGCAAAAGCTGCAGGCGCTAAAGCCCTTGTAGTTTATAACAATGCGGCAGGTGCACCAACGACTATGTCTATGCCTGGTGAACCATTCCCTGCTGTCATGATTACGAAAGATGCAGGTTTAGCCGTAATTGAAGCCATGGGAGATGCTGCAACAACAGGTACGATAGTTGCAAAAACTAAACGCATCATGGTTTCTGAACTTGCTGATAACCTAAATAGCACCAGTTCACGCGGTCCTGATGGCAACCAAAATATTCTTAAACCGGATATTGCAGCACCTGGTACCAACATTCTGTCAGCTTTTTCTCCTGATGATGGTGGTGAAGACTTTAATATGATCTCTGGCACCAGTATGGCAAGCCCGCACGTAGCAGGTGCTGCAGCTATGATGCGTCAATTACATCCAGATTGGTCTGCAAACGATATTAAAACTGCTTTAACATCAACAGCTAAATTTGATGATATTTTAGATGATGATGCAACAACACCAGCCACACCATTTGGTATGGGTGCTGGACGCATGGATTTAGATGCTGCAGCCAAAGCTATATTAACGTTCGACAAACCATCAATCGCATCAGACTCTTGTGTTGGTCCATGTACTTTCACTCGAACGGTATATAACAAGAGTAATGCAAAAACATCTTGGAACTTATCAACTTCATCCGATAGTACAGGTATAACAGTATCACCTTCTAGCTTAGAACTTGCCGCAGGAGCCTCTGCCACGTTTACTGTAACCGTTGACTCAACTTTCGCAGAATATGGTGAGTGGATTTTTGGTAATGTAATGATAAGCAGCACCGAAGGACTGCAGGATGCTCACTTACCTTTGGCTGTGTTAGCTAAAGAGTCAAGTGATGCCTCACTGATTTCGACTATGAGCAAGAAAACCGAACTTAACGCAACCGATGCGATTCCAATATCAGTTGTGATAAACAATAACTCATTTGACAGTACAGTGACTATTACAGCGCAAGCACCAGAAGGCACGAAACTAACATCGAAAGATGATGTAAAAGTTAGCTTAGCTGGCGCGACGCAAAATGGTTTACAAATCAACGAAGATATAGGCAACATTACTTGGGTTGGGTCACTTAATCTTCCTAAAATGACGACAACTAAGGGCTCAGCTGGTTTCCCAAGCATAGTGAGTCTAGGGGTCAAACCAATTACTTGTCCAGAAGGTTGTGATGAACAAGCGTTCACCTTTACTGTGCCTAGCTTTAAATACAATGGGGTTAGCTATTCCAGCATCACTATGTCTGACAATGGTCTAGCGATTGTTGGAGGTGGAAGTGCAAGTGGTACATTTGCGAACAAAAAGCTACCTGATGGCAGCAACCCAAATAACATTTTAGCGCCCTTCTGGTCAGATTTTGATTTATCAGATAAATCTGCTGGCGATACTGGCGGTGGTGACTTAGCCGTTGGTGTATTCACAGATGATGATGGAGTTAAATGGTTAGCTTTAGAGTGGAATAAAGGCCAACTCTATGGTGATACATCAAATACACCTTATACGTTTAGCATTTGGATTAAAACAGGTGATACTGAAGAGGTTGTATTCAATTACATAAATATTCCAAATATGCCTTCAAACGTCACTATCGGCGCTGAAAATATAGGCGGAACAATTGGAACAACTTACCACTTTAATGGTGAAGGTGATTCGGTTGTAACAGGTAATACATTGACGCTGAAAAACACAACGGCAGGTAATGTTACTATCGACTATCTGGCTAAAGCGACAGAATTCTCCTTTGGCACTGGCGATATGGCAGAGGCTACAGAAGAAACCTCAATAGAAATTGATTTGCTCGCAAATGATATCAATCCAGATCAAAAAGTTGCTCGCGCATCAATCACAGGCAATGGCATAACCGCCAGTGCACAGCGTGTTTTGGATATTGCTCCTGTAGGTACATTGTCTAAAGCAACTGTAGTAGACGCACCTGCCAATGGTGCTGTCACTATCAGTGAAGCTGGCATTGCGACTTATCAGCCTAAGAAAGACTTCTTTGGCACCGATAGCTTCACTTACAGCGTCGAAGATGCCGATGGCAACGTATCAAAAGCGACTAAAGTGACTGTGACAGTTGCTAATGTCAATGATGCACCAACTGTCGCCCCAACAGGAGAAACCTTGCCTACAGGCCAAAAAATCACCGTCATGTCAAATGCTAAAGATGTCGATGGCGATGCACTCACCTATATTTGGACACAGACATCAGGTCCTACAGTGACTTTTGATCCTGCAGCAAAAAATATTAGCTTTACCCCAAAAGAGCAGGGAACCTATACATTTACTGTTATTGCGAATGATGGCACATTAAACAGTAATACTGGTGAAGTGACTGCGGTTGCTGCACCAAATAAAAATACAGACAATGGAGGAGGTTCACTCGGTTGGCTAACCGCCTTATTGTTACCACTGGCGGCAATGCGTCGTCGTATGAAGTAACGAGTTGTTGACACTAAAAAGGGAGCCTTAATGGCTCTCTTTTTCTATTACGCTCTAAAGAAATATGTCTAGGAACGTAGGCCTATTCCGCGCGAGACTAAGTAATACGCTAAGGTCCAAAGTGCGACACAGAAACCGATCATAATGGCGATGGATAATGGCACGCTGATATCGGCAAAGCCTAAAAAGCCGTAGCGGAACACGTTGATCATATAGACCACAGGATTGAGTGCCGACACGCCTTGCCAAAATGGGGGCAAGAGTGACAGGGAGTAAAATACGCCGCCAAGGTAAGTTAATGGGGTAAGCACAAAGGTGGGGATGATACTGATGTCGTCGAAACTTTTAGCAAAAACAGCGTTAATTAAGCCACCCAATGAGAATAGCACTGAGGTTAAAAATACCGTCATCACCACTAAACCTGCGTGATGTAAGCTAATGTCGACAAAGAACATGGCCACTAATGTCACTATCAGGCCAACACATAAACCGCGCGCCACGCCGCCGCCTACGTAGCCAGCAATCAGCACATAATGGGGCACAGGAGCCACCATCAGCTCTTCTAAATTACGTTGAAACTTGGCACTGTAAAATGAGCTAGCAACATTCGAGTAAGAGTTAGTGATCACCGACATCATGATCAAACCAGGGGCGATAAACTCCATATAAGATACGCCGCCCATTTCTCCAATCCGGCTGCCGACTAAGTTACCAAAAATCAAAAAATACAAGGTCATGGTAATCGCTGGCGGGACTAAGGTCTGGATCCAAATTCGCGTAAAACGATTGATCTCTTTACTTAAAATACTTTTAAAGGCAATAAAGTAGAGCTGATTCATGCGGAGGCTCCCTGAGTTTTCTTCACGAGTTCGACGAAGAGTTCTTCTAACCGATTAGACTTGTTACGCATCGATAGCACTTCAATATTAGCTGCGCTCAATTGGCTAAAGACATCGTTAAGATTATGCTCTTTCGCTACATCCACCTCTAAGGTATGAGAGTCGGTTAAGCGACAAGCCATGCCATCGAGCACGGGAGCCATTTCAGTATCGCGACGAAGATCGAGAATAAAAGTCTCCATATTCAGCTTACTCAGCAACGCCTTCATGCTAGTGCATTCCACTAAAATACCTTTATCGATAATGCCGATATTACGGCAAAGCATTTCCGCTTCTTCAAGGTAATGAGTGGTCAGGATGATCGTCACACCCTGCTGGTTTATTTGTTTGAGAAACTCCCACATAGAGCGGCGCAGTTCAATATCCACACCTGCGGTAGGTTCATCTAAAATCAATAATTTAGGTTCGTGCATCAGGGCGCGGGCGATCATTAACCGTCGCTTCATGCCGCCAGATAATTCCCGCGAAGGGCTATTGCGCTTTTCCCACAGATCCAGTTGGCTTAAGTATTTTTTGGCACGCTCAAGGGCGATAGGTTTTGGCACACCATAGTAACCCGCTTGATTCACCACAATTTGCAGCACGGTTTCGAACTGGTTGAAGTTAAACTCTTGTGGTACTAAACCAATGCAGAGTTTGGCGTGTTCTAGCTGCTTATCAATATCATAATCAAAGACTTTGACCGTACCTGAGCTCTTCTGCACTAAGGAGCTAATAATACCAATCGTGGTGGATTTACCCGCACCATTGGGGCCGAGCAAGGCAAAGAAATCCCCTTGATTGACGGTAAGGCTGATGCCTTTGACCGCTTCGACGCCGCCTTTATAGGTTTTTTTAAGCCCTTCGAGTACCAGAGCATGGGTAATATTCGCCATATTTGTACCGATCCTTACACATTAGAAAGTAATAAGATGGTGCTAAAAAACACAATTACAATGATGGGTTGCAGAACTAAAGCAAAAAATTAGCTAATTGATTGAAAAGAAAAAATTTAATGATTCAATCATTAATGCTTTTTATATTGCCGCAAAAAGCAAAACTCCCGCCTGTTGCGGGAGTTTTAAACTGTATCGGACACTTAATCGAGTGGTACGACTTTGGCGATATAAGGTAGATTGCGATACTGCTCAGCATAATCAATACCATAACCTACGATAAACTCATCAGGGATAGTAAAACCGATAAAATCGACCTTCACATCCACTTCACGACGCTCAGGTTTATCCAACAGGGTGCACAGTGCAAGACTCTTAGGCTCCCGCAGTAACAACATCTCGCGCACTTTGCTTAAGGTGTTACCTGAGTCAATCAAGTCTTCCACGATCAATACATCGCGACCGGCGATATCTGATTGCACATCTTTCAGCACTTTCACATCCCGTGAGCTGGTCATAGTATTGCCATAACTGGAAACCGACATAAAATCGATTTCAACATGGCCTTTGATGCGGCGACATAGGTCAGCCATAAAGACCACTGAGCCTTTTAACAAGCCTACCATCAGCAGACGTTCACTGTGGGCATAATGGGCATTGATTAGCTCGGCCATTTGATCCAATTTCTGGCTTATCTCTTCAGCAGAGATCATCACTTCGGTGGTGTGTTTCATATAAGTCTCAATTGTCGAGGTCGCGGTTAGACTGTTTGTCATAACCCCAGCGACTCGTTAATGCATGGTCAACGCCCAAATGATCGAGAATTCGAGCGACCATGAAGTCTACCAGATCTTCTACCGATTTGGGATTGTGATAAAAGCCGGGTGCAGCGGGCATAATGGTCGCGCCGAGGCGAGAAAGGCTTAACATATGCTCTAAGTGTATGGCACTAAAAGGAGTTTCCCTAAGTACTAGGATAAGTTGGCCGCGCTCTTTAATCACCACATCGGCGGCGCGTTCGAGTAAATTATTACTCATTCCGGTAGCAACTGCCGCTAACGTCCCCGTAGAGCAAGGACAAATCACCATTTGTTTAGGTGCAGCGCTACCCGATGCAGGCGGTGAAAACCACTCATCTTTGCCTAATACCACTAACTCGCCAGCAATAATCACGCCTTTTTCGTGCAGCAAAGCCAACAGCTGGGCATGGGCTTTGTCACTGTTGGCGCTTAACTGTAAGCCGTGTTCCGTCGCCAATACCACTCGAGCTGCACTGGAGATCATCAAAAACACTTGATATCCCGATACCAACAGACACTCGAGTAACTTAAGCCCATAGGGAGCACCAGAGGCGCCCGTCCAAGCTAAGCTAATCGCCTTAGTCGACTTTGCGTAGGCCATCTTAGCTAACCTGCTCTACAGTTGAAGCCTGTTCTAATGCGGCCAGCAGCTTCTTATGTAACCCACCAAAACCACCGTTACTCATCACCACTATGGTGTCGCCTGCTTTGGCGGTTGCTGCGACTTTCGCGACCACATCATCAATTTGATGTAACACAGTCACAGGGATCACCGCCGCTTCCATGGCTTCTTTCATATTCCAGTCGATGGTATCAGCTTGATATAAAAAGGCTTCGTCGGCTTGCATCATAGAAAAAGCTAAAGTGTCTTTATGGACACCGCTCTTCATGGTATTTGAGCGCGGCTCGAGTACCACAGTAATTTTGCTCTGCCCAACCTTAGCCCGCATACCTTTTAACGTGGTCGCAATGGCCGTCGGATGGTGGGCAAAATCGTCATATACGCTCACACCGTTAACGGTTCCGAGTAATTCGAGTCGACGCTTAGGTGGCATAAACTTAGCTAAAGCTTCAATTGCAGCACTCGGCTTAACGCCAACGTGACGCGCGGCAGCAATGGCCATCATGGCGTTTTCAATATTGTGCTGACCAATCAAATCCCATTCGAGAATACCTTGAGACTCGCCATCAAAAAACACTTCAAAGCGATGGCAATCATCACTTAACGCTTTGCCATACCAACCGCTGGTCGATTCGGCTAAATGGTAGGTTTCTTGCTCACTCCAACACCCCATATCAATCGTTTGCTTAACGGCATGGGAATCGGCGGGCCAAATGATCTTGCCTTCACCAGGAACGGTGCGAATTAAGTGGTTAAACTGTTTTTGAATCGCAGCCAGATCAGCAAAAATATCGGCATGATCGAACTCAAGATTGTTGATCACTAAGGTACGCGGATGATAATGCACGAATTTCGAACGTTTATCGAAGAAGGCACTGTCGTATTCGTCGGCCTCAACGACAAAGAAAGCGGTCTTGCCTAAACGTGCCGACACACCAAAGTTTTGCGGTACGCCACCGATTAAGAACCCAGGCTCATAACCACAATCATCTAAAATCCAGGCTAACATGCTAGAAGTCGAGGTTTTACCGTGAGTGCCAGACACTGCCAGCACCCAACGCTCAGGCAAAATATGATCGGCTAAAAACTGCGGGCCAGAGGTATAAGGGATGCCAATGTTCAACACGGCTTCCACACAAGGATTACCCCGGCTCATGGCATTACCAATGACAACTAAGTCAGGATAGTGCCCTGCTTCACCCAGCTGGCTAGGATCAAAACCTTGAATAAGCTCAATGCCTTGGTCCTCTAGTTGCGTGCTCATTGGAGGATAGACATTGGCATCCGAGCCCGTCACTCTGTGCCCTTTGGCCCTAGCCAATAACGCTAGACCACCCATGAAGGTTCCACAAATTCCTAAAATATGTACGTGCATACCGCTCGCTCTGATGTGTTGAATTCACCGCCATTCTAATCCATCGGGAGACAGATTGGCAGGTAACAATCGGTGAAAAGCACTGCAATCACAAATGACAGTTTTTAAATCCGTGGATTTCACATTCAAGTTGCAGAACTGAGATTTTTAGATAACAGGTCAACTAACACAAGGCCGAAAACTGTCGCAATGGAGGTCCTAACGTAAGTCACGGTAGAGCTGAGCGTGCTGGCTACGGTGGCGACTAAATAAGAATTGACGTAACGCTTCACGCTCTTCGGTTTCGGCCTGAAACTTAACGAAAGCCAGACCTTTCTCGCTACGAATAGGCTCGATATCGACGCGCATAGTCTCGCCATTGGGCAATTGTAATTGCAAGTCTTTACTGCCTAACAATTGTTTAAATTGCTGCTGTGATTTAGCACGAATGGCCATGCCAGAACTAGATAGCGAGGCAACAGACCATTGCTCACCTTGATCGTGGTCGAATATCCACACATCATCGGCTTGAGTTAACCGCCAACTGCGCTCCACTCCCGAGGCATCTAGCACTTCAGGTACACCTAAAGTGGGTTGAAACTGACCAAAGTCATCCACTTTCATCAGTAGCGGAAACCAGAGTTTATAGGGTCCGACTTCGGCCAATAGAGTGAGTTTTGCCTTACCGAGAATCGAGGCGATAACTTGCGGTACTTCAGTTGTGACTGTGAGCACGTGATTGACTAGGGGATCGTTAGTCAAGGCTGTGCCCACACGAGTCGGCGAAAAAAGTTCGCTAAAACAAGCAAGCTCCTCCGCGGATAATCGAGGTTCATCCATCATGATAAGTCCTCCCGAGTTAAACTCCTTACCCCAAAAAGTACCACCAAAGTATGGGATTGTACATTTTTACACCAAAACAGTGGCAAAAAACGGAATATATGCTAGCAAGGCTAAATTCAAGACTCTATTAGCCATTTGCGCTATTTAACTTGGAAAATGCAGTGGATTGTTATTCCTCGCTTTTTAAACTGCTGGAAGGTGGAGCAAACAAGATACGCAGTCGTTGTTTAACACTCAAGCCTGTCGCTGTGACCTCTGCAAACATGTCTCGCCATTCACTAAAAGTCACTTTAAAGGGATTAAAACTATTCACTGGCTTAGTGATGCCGTAAATCACAGTCTCTACCTCGGGCTCAAAAGTGCCAAACAGCTTGTCCCAAATAATCAGCACACCCGCATAGTTTTTATCTATATATTGGGGATTACGACCGTGGTGCACCCTGTGATGTGATGGAGTATTGAAGACCCATTCCAGCGGTCCGAGTGATTTAATCGCTTGGGTATGCACAAAAAATTGCAATCCCAGATTGAGTAATACCACAAACACCACCCAGTTTGGATCGAAACCTATGACCACCAGCGGTAACCAAAATACCCACATGCCTGCAAAGGGATACATTAAACTCTGACGAAACGCAGTGCTAAAATTCATATTCTCAGAGCTATGATGCACCACGTGAGCCGCCCACATCCAGCGGACTCTGTGGCTCGCCCTGTGGAACCAGTAATAACAAAAGTCCTGCGCGACCATCAAGGCAATAAAGCTCAATGGGCCCATTTCAATATCGAATAACTTCCAACCAAAAATCGCCAAATACAGCTTAGCGATCAGCAAACCAGTGAGCAGATCGGCACCTTGGTGCATGGCCGCGAGGCTGAAATTACACAGCACTTCTTGGCCGCGATAACGTGCACTTAACGGTAGCTTTTGTCTTTTATCGCCAAAGTACCATTCCAGCAAAATACACACGAAAAACAAAGGTGCAAGCACCAGCAGTAACAATTCTGGGTGCTGGATCAGCGAGGCGATATCCATATAAGATCATCCTGTTCTATTTTTATTTTATGATTATTTTTATTGTTACTTTTATAAAAACTCTGACTACATTCTATAAACCGCATTCAACGCCACAACGCAGGCAGCTGCGATCCGTTAGTCGCCGTTAGCTACCAGCGAGCATAGTGATCTTCGGCGAGTCCCAGAACATTATTTAACTGGTAACTGTGCCCTTGATTATCGGTAATCGTGCCACTGAAATGACCGATGAATTGGCGGAAATTACTCTTAAGCAAGAGCAAATTACGCTTTTCACTGCGACAATTGCGCGCCGCAAACTGCAAATCCACTTGGCCATTTTGACTGTAGACTCGCCAAACCTCGGCGCCGAGCGTGGCATGGCGATCAAACTCAAATTGCACTGGCCCGAGTAAATGACGCTCGCCATTAATCCAAAAGACATTTTCAGTAGCCCCAGTTTCATTAACACCCGCCGCTAAATTAAGCCCCATAATGCCCTCATGGATCCGCGCGTTAATTGACGCCCAGCGCCAACTGGTATCACGGCGCATGTAACCCGCTGAAAAGTCATAGCCTGCTAAAGCTTGATTCAGCGGCTGCGGCTCATGACCCACAGTCAAACTACCTTTAACGGTCAAACCATTATGCTTTTGTGTGTAAGTCCAGCCGTTGTATCCAGTAGGACTACACATAGCCATAGGCAAACTTAAGGGGGCTGAGTGTAAAGTCACATCGGCTTGAATATTTTTAGTATCAATCACTAACCGCCAACCGCCCTCTACAATCTCAAAGCTTAACTGCGCCCCTTTACGGCCAATACTACTTCGGCCCTCGGCTGGCGATGGTGTCATCTGATAGCCAAACCTCAAAGGTTTTAACCAATCAAGCTGGGTGAGTGTGTTGGTTTTTATGTCGTATAAATAACAAAAAGCACTGCCGACGTAGGCAATATCGGCAAGCGCGATGCCTAGGACATAACGCGGCGTGACCAAAGAGACAAACTGAAATTGTTTATAATCGAAATGCTTAGCCCACGCTGAAGCAGGTTTATCCATAGTATCGAAATAGGCAAAGTCCGCTAAACCTAAGGTTTTGACTATGCCATCGAAATGACCGAAATGGGGTAACCCCTTCGGATTGATCAGGTTATCTGGGGCGATTTGCGTTGCTATCGTTAACATGACTAAGCCTTACAAAAAAGACGCGGGAGCATCTATGCTCTCTCATTCTAAACATCGAATTTTTACTCTAACCTGTCCCCCATTGCATTAAAAGAGTGCAAGGACAAAATGTTGTCATTTTGTTGCCAGCCAGTATTCGGTTTAATGTTTTAAATTCCTTGTTTGTAAAACGATTAAAGCGCCTAAAGGCGCTTTAATCGTTGGATAAGGAAAGATTAGAATCGGTAGCTAATACCAAAGTTGATCCCCTGTAATTCAAGCTCTTTCATCGGGATATATTGGTATTCCAAATTCAAACCGAATCCTGACTTAAATCGATATTGCCAGCCTGCAGCGCCATAAAAACCGACATCATCCGAGTCCATATCTTGTTTATCTATCTCATAGCTGACTTGAGTGTAAGCAGCGCCTAATTTGGCATACAGGCTGTTACCACGAGACAAAGCATACTCACCGTAAGCGGCGGTTCTAACACCTTGGTAACGTAAATCTTTTATCTCACTGATGACGCTAACAAGCGCACTCGCCACCCCACCTGAACCCGCTAAATAACCCGCCTCAAACCCAAAATGCTCGTTGAGCATATAGCGGTAATATAAGTCGCTGGTTAAGGTGTCACCCGCATCATATTTACCGTTCTTAGTTTCAAATTCTTGGGTACCGTAACCTAAACTACCACCCAGTATATGGGCAGAATCGCCCGCGAGCGCATTGGAGCTCATCATGCCTGACGCCAGCATCAGGCCAACAAATAACGAAGTGAATGATATTTTTTCCATATTTAACCTGCCTTCCATGCCTTGTAACTATGCGAATAAATGATGTGAATGCACAGAAAACACGGATGTGAATAATGAGCACAAGATATTAGCAATAAAAGCTGTACCTCAACTGAATCACGCTGTTCTGTGGCATCAAAAGTGATTTCTGGTATGCTGTAGCCACTTTTACTTGTACGAGAGATCCCATGAAACGGCTATTACTGACCTTGACTTTCCCCCTGCTCTTCGCGGGCTGTGCCAGCCAAAATCCGACTCATATGGCTTTCAGCCCTCAAGTGCCCAATATCAGCCAACAAACGGCGCAACTTGTACCTATCGCTCTTGAAACGGTAGATACACGCACAGTCGATTATGTTGCTCGTTTTATTGAAGAAGGGACAAAAACACGTTTAGTTGGCCCGAGCGAACCGCCTAAACTGTTACTTGATGAAGTATTCCGCGCAGGTTTTGCTCAAGCAGGCTACCAAATCGACCCAAGCGCAACTAATTCAGTGCAAATTCAATTAGAAGAATTGCAAATGGATATCACTAAAAAGACCTTTGGCTATGAGGCAAAACACAGTGTGTTAATCGCAGTTCAAGCCAAAAACTCCACCCAAGAGCTGGTTAAACGCTATAAAGCCAAAGGCACTTTAAAAGGTCCTTTAACGCCCGATTTTGCAACCTTAGAACTGGATATGAACAAATTGCTCGGCCAACTTACCGGCGAGATTCTAAACGATCCTGAGCTTAATCAGTTTCTACAAAAATAACAGCGTCAGTTTATTATAAGGAAATCAATATGCTCCGTTGGATATCAGCCCTCTTACTCATCTTTATGAGTCATCATAGCCTCGCACTCGACATTCAGGCCGATACCTTGTATCCCAGAGTCGAATTTGATACTAGCTTAGGCAAAATCGTGGTCGAGCTAGATAGAACTCGTGCACCAATCACTGTCGATAACTTTTTAACTCATGTCGTTAAAGGCGAATACGACAACACAATATTTCACCGCGTGATCAGTGACTTTGTGGTGCAAGGCGGCGGACTCACCCCCAAGTATGAAGAGCTCCCCGAGGGTAAGCCGATAGTCAACGAATCAGGAAATGGCCTAACAAATAGCATTGGCACTATCGCCATGGCACGTGAAAACGAGCCGCACTCAGCCACTCGTCAGTTCTACTTTAACGTAGCCGACAACACTAAACTCGATCCCTCTAAACGTCGTTGGGGTTATGCCGTATTTGGTGAAGTGATTGAAGGTAAAACCGTCCTCGAAGCTATGGCTGTCGTTGAGACAGGAACTAACACTAAGCTCAATTGGCCCGATGTTCCTGTTACCCCTATCATATTGAAAAAAGCCAAATTATTACCAAAACAGTAATCAAAATATAATTTCGAGCAAAAGCGCTAATTTTGCATCTATACTGTGATAGTAAACAGAAAGGAGGCAAACGATGACGGCAACTGAGTTCATCGATAATAAAGCGCCCCAACTCGCCTTCTATGGAAAAGCGTTTTTGAGTGAAGAACTCGACTTCCATGAAGTGCAACTTTACTTATGGGACACGTTAGAAGAATGGCAGCAACTGAATTCGACTGGCGAAGCGCAAACTGAAACTGAAAAAGTGTTTTGGCACTTGCTCCACAGCTTTAACAGGTGGCCTGACTGTGTGATCCGCGGTAATCAATATCTGCGTAAGCAAGTAAATGATTGCTGTGACTACCTGAGTTTAGGAGGCCGAGTGCCGCAGGGATGCATCGGGATAAGACCTTAAGTTCAGCATTCCTATCGATAAAAAATGGCCCTGTAATAGGGCCTTTTTTATTTCGTAAACCAATTCCTCGTGTGTACATTATTACGCTCTCCTTACTATCAAGATCTATGCTAGCGATAAAGATAAGCGGTAAACTTTTAGCTACAAGCAGTTAACTCTTGAGCCATATTCAACCATCTTATAGTGCTAAACGGGACTCCAAAGTAAAAGGAATACCATTAGCCCTTGAACCCTATGGCACCTTACCCGTAAGCTAAGCGGATTAAACACTTAGACTCATGCCTATGTCCGCAACAGGTTTTATTCAACGTACACTCGATGCCCTCAGTGTCTATTATCACAAGCGGGTTTTGATCCTGTTATTACTGGGTTTTTCTGCTGGTCTACCATTAATGCTGGTATTTTCAACGTTATCCTTTTGGTTGCGTGAAGCTGGTGTTGATCGCACTTCAATCGGTTATTTCAGCTGGATAGCCTTAGCCTATGCGTTTAAATGGGCTTGGTCACCCTTAGTCGATCGGCTTTCATTGCCGCTGCTAACTCGATTTCTAGGCCGCCGCCGTAGCTGGATGCTGTTCGCTCAGTTGTTATTGGTTGGTGCCATCTTAGGCATGTCTTTTAGTGACCCTCTCAAAGATCTCGAGCGCTTGGCACTGTTCGCATTAATGGTCGCCTTTGCCTCAGCCACTCAAGATATTGTTATTGATGCCTTTCGGATTGAATCAGCCCCAGAAAAGATGCAAGCCGCACTAGCAGCGGCCTATCAAGTGGGTTATCGCAGCGCCATGATTATCGCCACCGCAGGTGCTCTCACGATAGCGGCTTGGGTTGAACCCGGTAACACGGCATACAACTTAGTGGCATGGCAAACTTCTTACCTGATTATGGCAGGATTGATGTCTGTTGGGATTTTGACCACGCTTTTTAGCCGCGAACCCGAAGTCGATACCCGCGCCGCCGATGCCACTGAATTAGTGCTAAAACAACGCTTAAGTGCACGTTATCCTAGAATTATCGCAGCGGGCATATCTTGGGTATATACGGCCAGTATTTTACCCTTTATCGACTTTTTCAAACGCTATGGCCGCAGCGCTATCCTTATCTTATTACTGATTTCTTGCTACCGGATCTCGGATATTGTGATGGGGATTATGGCGAACGTCTTTTATGTGGACATGGGATTCACTAAGGAAGAAATTGCCTATTTGAGTAAAATCTATGGCCTGATCATGACCTTAGTCGGCGCAGCCTTCGGCGGTGTTTTGTTAGCCCGCTTCGGAACTATGAAAATCCTTTTCCTCGGTGCCTTACTGGTTGCCGTAACCAATCTGCTATTCGCATGGCAGGCAGTGATTGGCTACAACGTGCCCTTTTTAACCTTTGCTATTTCCGTGGATAACTTCAGCGCTGGGATAGCCACGGCGGCATTTATAGCCTATCTCTCGAGTCTCACTAGCAACGGCTACAGTGCAACGCAATATGCCTTACTGTCTTCGATTATGTTGCTTTTCCCTAAATTTATCGCGGGCTTCTCGGGCGCTTATGTCGACGCATTTGGTTATGTGAACTTCTTTGTCGCCGCCAGTGTTATTGGCTTTCCGGTGTTGTTTTTGGTTGTCTTAGTCAACAAGTATGCGCCGCATCCAAGCACATCATTAATGGATGATTCATCAAAAAGTGCACCAACAAAATCGGATTAAGGTCTCATAGCACTTATGTCATCAATATAAAAAAGCCCTCACACCTTAGTGTGAGGGCTTTTACATTTAAAGACGAAATGGCAAACGCGATACTGCATCACGTTAAACCAATTCTGCTCGATTAATCTTTAAAGTTATCAAATTGGAAAGGCTGGCCTAACTCAGACTCACGTGCCAACACCATGACAGCTTGTAAATCGTCACGTTTTTTACCTGTAACTCGTACTTTCTCGCCCTGAATAGACGCTTGCACTTTAAGTTTGCTGTCTTTAATTAGCTTGACCAGTTTTTTAGCAATTAAGGTTTCTATACCTTCTTTAAACTTCACTTTTAGGGAGAAGGTTTTACCGCTGTGGATGGCTTTCTCATCGACTTCCATCGAAGACGGATCCACATTACGTTTGCTCAGTTGCATACGTAAAATGTCCACTAATTGTTGGCATTGGAAGTCATCTTCAGCGGTTAACGTGACCACATGGTCCTTATATTCCACGTCAGCCGTTTTACCGCGAAAATCGAAACGTGTCGCCAGCTCACGCTTAGTATTATCAACCGCATTACGCAGTTCAACTTCATTCACTTCTGACACAATATCCATTGAAGGCATAGTTTTTATGTCCCATATCAAATTAATATGCAGCTAGTTTACCCACACACAGGCCTAAGTTGAAGGTAAAGCCTAGAATAAAAGCGTAATCATGGGTGACTTTAGCCACACATTTTCCTATCATTGCCCCACTCTAAGCTAATACAAACATATTTGTGATAACTAAAAACACCCTATTTAAGCTGGCTTTAGCCGTAGCCTTTGTCGTGATCAGTTATCTGGTATTTTCCAGACCAACCTATTCGCAAAGTATTCCGAATATCGACAAGGTAGGCCATCTTGGGAGCTTTTTTTGCCTCTCCTATCTCACCTATCTTGCTTTCAAACCTAAGTGGTATTGGTTATCTCTCACACTGGCAAGCTACGCCATTTTAATTGAGTTAGTGCAATCACGTTTGCCCTACCGTAGCGCTTCTGTGGGTGACGTTATTGCCGACTTTTCGGGTATTGCACTGTTTTACTTTTGCAATTGGGCCTATGGCAAATACTTCCGCGCAGCGCAATTGCGAGAAGATTAACTCAGGCGCTTCAAACTGGTACTGATGACCGATACCTTAAGGCTACACATATGACTCATGCTGTGAACATAAATCGCGTGGTGGATATTGCGATTTTAGGTGCTGGTGCCGTTGGGCAGCTTATTTGCCACCAACTGACTACAGCGGGCATGGGTGTTGGTCTTATCGGCCGCGATTCAATTGCATCTATACAGCAGACACTTAGCGTCACTCCATTAACGCCGGCCAATGATAATCAACAGAAAACACACGCACTCCAGTATTCTGTGCCTATCTTAGCGGCCAATGCGCTCGATAATATCCGCCTCGTGATTGTCTGCGTCAAAGCCTATCAAGTGCTCGATGCACTTTTGCCCTTACTTAACCAACTGCCCAGACAATGCCACATTTTGTTATTACACAATGGCATGGGACCTCATTTAGCCCTAGCGCCGCTAATTGATTCGCAAGCTGATGACAGAGGGCTAAGCCTAGGGACAACTTCCCAAGGGGTGTTACGTCAAGCCAGTTGGCAAATTAGGCAAACGGGACAAGGGCTAACTCAATTTGGGCATTTTGCAGGTACAGAGCTCACTGAGCATTATCGCAATGCTTTACTGACGGCTATCACCAACAGTGAATGGGTGGATGCCATTGTGCCTTGTCTATGGCAGAAACTCGCCGTTAATGCCGCAATTAATCCGCTTACAGCACTATATCAATGTCCTAATGGCACACTCGCCGAGCCAGATTTTAGTGACATGATTAAAGGCATTCTCGACGAGTTAGTCACGGTTGCCACACTCGAGGGCGTGCCTCTCGATAAACAATTGTTACACGACAGGGTCTATCAGGTGATCCGACTCACTGCGGGGAATTTCTCATCGATGCACCAAGATATTGCACACCAAAGACGAACTGAGATAGACCAAATTAATGGTTATATCTGTGAGCGTGCACGAGCGCACGGTTTAAGTGCGCCAGTTAATGCTGACCTCTGGGCGCGCGTCAAACAGCTAGAAGCTTAAGCAAGAAAAATCACATAATAAAACTAAATATAACATTATGTTTAATTTATATAATTTTTAATTTTTTGCTAAATCCCCACTTTTTATTTACCGCATTAAAACGCGAATTACCCTAGCGCCATACTCACTCGGCTTTTGCTGCACTCATGCTAGTCAAGCAAATTTACCTTGCACCAACAATACGCACCAAATCAGGGCAGATTAACTTTGCTTTGCACTGTTTTGCACCAAAATTTTAAGCTATTTCGGTGCGTTTTAATGTTAACGCAATGATAATAAATGCTTTATCTATATGGCCTAATTCCTGCTTTATTCCAATAAATTGAGTCTGCAGCTTGTTGGAGAGAAAATTGAAACTGGTCACCGCAATCATTAAACCATTCAAATTAGACGATGTACGTGAAGCTTTAACCCAGCTCAGCGTCCATGGCATGACAGTCACTGAAGTACGCGGTTTTGGCCGCCAAAAGGGCCATACGGAATTGTATCGTGGTGCTGAATATGCAGTGGACTTTTTACCTAAGATTAAACTCGAAGTTGCCATTCATTCCGATCAAGAAGATGCCGTTATTGATGCCATTATTGCTGCAGCCCATACGGGCAAAGTGGGTGATGGCAAAATCTTTGTGACTTCGTTAGAACAAGTGGTGCGCATTCGCACTTCGGAAGAAGGAGTTGATGCCTTATGATGCAAGTGAGCTTCAGACTCAGTATTAAATACCTATTGATATTATTCAGTATATTGACGATGAACGCCGTCGCCGATGATGGTCAATTTAGCGCTGCAAATACAGCGTGGATCTTAAGCTCATCCGCATTAGTGTTGTTGATGACCCTGCCAGGATTAGCCTTGTTTTACGGCGGTTTAGTTCGCAGTAAAAACGTGCTTTCAATATTGATGCAATGCTTCTCTATTGCCGCCCTAGTGTCAGTTTTATGGTTCGGGCTAGGTTACTCACTCGCATTCGACACAGGTAACAGTTTCATCGGTGGCTTAGACAAAGCGCTACTGTCAGGTATTGGTCGCGATAGTCTTAGCGGGGATATTCCCGAGCCGCTGTTTATGCTATTTCAAATGACCTTTGCCATCATAACGCCAGCTTTAATCATCGGTGGTTTTGCCGAGCGAATGAAGTTTTCAGCTGTGCTTATCTTTTCAGGTGCTTGGTTATTAATGGTTTATGCGCCGATCACCCACTGGGTGTGGGGCGGTGGCTGGTTAGCACAGCTAGGACTGTATGATTTCGCGGGCGGAACCGTGGTGCATATCACCGCAGGGGTTGCTGCGCTCGTGGCCGCTAAAGTGCTAGGTCCACGCAAAGGATTTTTAAACTCGGCGATTATGCCGCATAACCTGACGATGACTGTCACAGGTGCGGGCATGCTGTGGGTGGGTTGGTTCGGTTTTAACGGCGGCAGTGCGCTAGGCGCTAACGGCACCGCAGCCATGGCGATTCTAGCCACTCATCTCGCCGCTTCTATGGGCGCGATGACATGGGCGGCAATTGAGTGGATTAAGTTTGGCAAACCCAGCGCCCTTGGCATAGTCACCGGCATGGTAGCAGGCTTAGGCACTATCACTCCCGCCTCAGGTTATGTTGGCCCAGCAGGCGCCTTAGTCATAGGTTTACTCGGTGGAATCGTGTGTTTTTACTCAACGGTTTATATCAAACAGAAACTTAAAATCGATGACTCCTTAGACGTTTTCCCCGTGCACGGTGTCGGCGGTATTCTCGGTACCCTTTTGGCAGGAGTATTTAGCTCGACCCAATTAGGCGTCTTTAGCGGCTACGGTTTTGCGGCAGTGAACGACACTATGATAGACCAACTTGGGGTACAGATTATCGGGGTTGCGGCGACATTCACTTATACTGCGGTGGTCACTTGGTTGCTGTTTGTGATCATCCGTAAGCTACTTGGCGGCCTTCGCGTCAGCACAGAACAAGAAGTTAACGGCTTAGATTTATCGGAACACGAAGAAACGGGTTATAGCCTTTAATCAGAACCTCGAGCCAGAACCTTTAGTTTTAAGACAGTTCAATAGCCATAAGGGCACCAAGGCGCCCTGATGGCTGACTTACATCATGATGCTACTTTTTAAAATGCTCGACCAACCATAACTTTAAATCCACCAGCTTCATGGGCTTAGCAAAGAGATAACCTTGTAAAAAATGGACTTGGCGACTGGTCAAATAATCTGCCTGCTCCTGCGTTTCAACCCCTTCAGCCACCACCACATAATTCATCTTATGGGAGAGCTCAATAATGGTATCGAGCACGTGGGAAGTCACGGAGTCCTGCCCTATGGTATCGATGAAGCATTTATCGATTTTCAAGTAATCCAATGGCATGGTTTGTAACAAAGATAAGGTTGTTTGCCCAGTACCAAAGTCATCGATAGCCACTAAAATCCCCAACTGGCGTAAGCTTTCAATGCGCTGGCAAATATCCGGCGTTAATAATTGCCGTTCGGTGATTTCGATTAAAGGCTTAACGCCAATACGATCCAAAGAATCCCGCAGATGAATAAATTTCGACTCTATATCATCTTGGGTAAAATGCTCTGGCGCCACGTTAAACGCGACTCTAAAGCCCGATTCAACCTTCATATTAGCAAAATCTTTTAATGCCTTTTCGAAGATATAATTGGTCAATGGAACAATCAACTTGCTCTCTTCGGCGATAGGAATAAACAAATCAGGCCGCACTAAGCCCATTTGTGGGTGCTGCCAACGCACTAATGCCTCGACTCCTTTGGCCTTACCGTCCTCAGCACAGATCACAGGCTGATAAACCAAAAAGAACTCTTCGTTCTCTATCCCGCTACGAATATCATCAGCAAGGGAGTGACGAGATAACCGTGAATAGAGCACAAACAAGATAGAACCCGTAATCAAAATAATGCTAAAGGGTAATGAGATGGCAAAAAATATCCAAAAAAAATGCCTAAAAAAAGCAGGTGACATTTCTAGTAACACCGAAAAACGATGATCCTCAGAATCTAAAGTCATTACCTCATTTTTGATAAACTCGAGTGATTCAGGAATCGTTTTACCATTGATGGATAAAGCGACATTGATAACTGCGCTGGGAAACACATCGGGCTGTACAAAGGAATCTAATAAATATTGTCCTTCTATAATGACAGCAGCGCCGTGTTTAGATTTAGGGTCCCATTTAGATGATACTATCGCGGGCACCTCAGGCATAAAAGGTGTGCCCGTAATAATAAACTGGTTAGATATTTCAAGATTTTCGGTAGCACTAACAATGCTCAGGGGAGTATCAATATCACCGGTTTTAGAAGAGCAATAAACATGTTGTGAATCATATATTAAAGCCGAGCGAAAGTAGGGTTGGAACAACATATAGTTGTATAACTCTTGACACTCAGAATCCTTCAATGCCAATGCATAATGGCTGATTTCATTAGCATGGGACACCAAAGTATCAATATGACTCACATAAATAGCCCCCACACCTTTGACTTTATCTTCAACAAAATACTGTGCAGAGAGATAACTTGCGACAGCAGCAATTCCAATTGGAAACAATATGACTGCCAGCCATTGCCATAATGACAGATTTAATTTTGCTAACTTTTTTCGCATATATCCTTAACTCGCACAGCGCTCGGTTAAAAATGGTATCAAAATCTATGGAGCAAGACGTGTGTATATTTGTATCTCAGCGAATGTTTGCTTGATATAAACACACTGAATCGAGTTCTATTTTAGTCTAAAAAACCATCACACCTTCTATTAATTTAGTCTATTCCCACATCACCAAAATAGCGGCGATAGCGATCAAGACTAACCCTAGCATATCTTTTATCTTTACTTTTTCCTTCAGCCAAAAGGTGGCAATCAAGATCATAAAGAAAACTTCAACTTGACCTAAGGTTTTAACATAGGGCACAGCCTGCAACGACATAGCACTAAACCAACCGATAGAACCTAAACAACTGGCGATGCTTGTCAGTAAAGTCAACTTAGGTCGTTGCCATAATGCTATCAGCGTAAATTTATCCTTAAGCAACAAATAACTGACTAACAGCAAAGTTTGTAGGCCTATCACAAATAGCAACACCCAAGCTGCGCTATGGGGGAAACCAATATTCAAACATAAACTCGCTTCTCGTACCCAAAGCGATGTCAGCGCAAACGAAGTACCACAGGCTAAACCAATCAATACCGTATTGAGCGACAGACTTCGCAGGCCTTGTTTGGCACTCATGAGAAAAATTGCCACACCACCCAACAACACTCCCGACCAACCTAAAAGGGATAAATGCGTCCCAAAAAACACTGTGCCTAAGATCGCCGCGACCACAGCTTCACTCTTGGCTAGCCCAGCACCAACGGCAAAGTTCTGTTGCTTGAACAATTTCACCATCAAGCCCGTCGCGAGAATTTGCATCGCCGATGCTCCGAGAATAAAACCGATAAAACGGTCGCTAAAATCGGGGATTCCGACATCCTGCCAAAGATATAAGCTCGCCAAATACACGGCGGCAATCGGCCCAGCCCAAATAAAACGCGCTAAGGTCACGCCCGCAACACTCACTTCTTTACTCAGCTGGCTTTGAAACGCATTACGCCAAGCCTGCATAAATGCCGCCAGCAAAGTGAGTAAGATCCACATAAAGGTATTCCGTAAAGAATCTGGTCGGCTATAAAAACAAGATTGTTAGGTAAAGCCCATCATAAAACATTAATGTTTCAGATAGCTACGGGGCTATACCAATCACATTCCTCGACTGAAAAACAAAAGCCCCGAACGAGTCGAGGCTTTAGGATTAAGTCACTAATTCATTAAGTCTTAGCTTGCGATTACTTACTGGTATCGATTGGCTCGAAGGATTTAACCAAATCGTCGATCGCTTTCATTTGCTTCAGATAATTTTCTAACTGATGCAAAGGCAGCGCACATGGGCCATCACACTTAGCGTTATCAGGATCAGGGTGCGCCTCAATGAATAGACCCGCTAAACCCAGCGCCATACCACTGCGCGCTAACTCGGTTGCCTGTGCGCGACGTCCACCCGCTGAATCTGCACGACCACCAGGGCGTTGCAGCGCATGGGTCGCATCAAAAATCACTGGATAGCCAGATTGCTTCATCTCATCCATGCCCAACATATCAACGACTAAGTTGTTATATCCAAAGCTTGAACCACGTTCACACAAGATGATCTCGTCATTACCCGCTTCGTTAAACTTAGTGATGATATGGCGCATTTCATGTGGTGCTAAAAACTGTGGCTTTTTCACATTGATGATAGCGCCAGTTTTTGCCATCGCGACAACCAAATCTGTCTGGCGAGCTAGAAATGCAGGTAACTGAATAATATCAACTACTTCTGCCACTGGCGCACACTGATGCACTTCATGCACATCGGTGATCAAAGGTAAATTAAAGGTCTTTTTAATCTCTTCAAAAATCTTTAAGCCTTCCTCCATACCTGGACCGCGGTAAGAGTTGATCGAAGAACGATTCGCCTTATCAAAAGACGCCTTAAATATATAAGGGATCCCCAGCTTTTGAGTCACTTCGGCGTAGGTTTCAGCAATCGACATAGCGAGATCGCGAGACTCAAGCACGTTCATGCCACCAAACAACACGAAAGGTTTATCGTTGGCAATCTCGATTGAACCTAGGTTTATGATTTTATTACTCATCGCAACTTCTCTCTAAAATGCTGGAACCTTTCCCAGCGGTGAATAGGAGCTAAGGCGGTTATACCGCAACTAACTGTAAAATTTGACCACAAATCCATGCCATATAGGTTCCTAACGCATAACCTAATACGGCTAACAGTACGCCCACGGGTGCTAAAGCGGGGTGAAATGCCGCCGCAACTACAGGGGCTGACGCAGTGCCACCCACATTCGCTTGGCTGCCTACGGCCATATAAAATAACGGGGCTTTAATCAGCTTAGCCACCAGTAACATAAAGCTTGCGTGAACTATCATCCACACAATACCAATTAAAAAGTACAATGGCGTATCGAGCACCTTACTCACATCCATATGTAGACCAATGGTCGCAACTAAGATGTAAAGGAAGGCTGAAGCCACTTTTGATGCCCCCGCCGCCTCTAAATGACGCACTGGGCTGAATGACATCGCCAAACCAATCGTTGTGACTATCACCACTAGCCAGAAAAATTTAGAGGTTAAACTGTAATCTGCGGTCCAAGGATAGTTCACTTCAAAAAATGGCCCCAGAAAATCAGCGGCGATATGAGCAATACCTGTGATACCAAAGCCTACAGCGACAATCAGCATAAGATCGCGCAGATTAGGAATGCGTGCATTTTCAGCGTGATACTTTTCAACTTTATCTTTTAACGCTTCAATAGCAGAAGTATCTGCACCGGTTTTAGCATCGATCTCTTTCGCTTTTGAGGCAAGAAACAGCAGCACTGCCATCCAAATATTGGCGACTATCACATCGACTGTCACCATCACAGAGAAAATATTACCGCCCACGTCATAAATCTCTTTCATTGCAGCTTGGTTTGCGCCCCCACCAATCCAGCTCCCCGCTAAGGTCGTCATACCACGCCATACCGCATCGGGGCCATCGACCCCAATTAAAGAAGGTTCAATAACCGACACCAGCAACAAGGCGATAGGGCCGCCGATAACGATACCGACAGTGCCGGTTAAAAACATGATCAAAGCTTTCGGCCCTAAACTTAAAATAGCTTTTAAATCAACGCTTAAAATCAATAAGACTAAACAAGCTGGCAGCAAATAACGGGATGCCACAAAATACAGTTGTGAGGTATTACCATCGATTACCCCAAAGGTATTCAATAACGATGGCAAGAAATAGCACAATAAAAGGGCGGGAATAAAACGATAAAACTTCTGCCAAAAAGGATGACTACTGCTACTGGTATAAAATACAAAACCTAGAATTGTCGCGAGTATTCCTAACGCCGTGGCATCATTCGTCACTAAAGCCGTGCTTGTCATGCTAATTTCTCCCTGTTGATACAGTTATTATTTTTATTAGAGACTTAACTTTTAAGTCCCTGGGTCAAACTTCCATCTGCCCAGTGTTATTATTTTTGCGGTTTGAATTCGTTAATAAAAGTTGAATAAATAAGCAGAGCCCCGAAAGGCTATGCTTTAGTGATAAACCTCGGCGTGTTCGTTTAATTCTTTGAGCTGCATCTTCACTATCTCGATCACGGGATCGTGAGGACTATTATCAACAAAATGCTGCAGATCGGCGGCGGCCACATTAATACAACCCAACTGCTGTGCAATAAACGCCCGCTCACGATTCAAATGCACATCGTCAACATGCCATTGCAACAGCAGGCTGCAACACTCCATCGCTGCCTCAAATTGATGCGACACTATGCAACCCGCCTTAAGCTCATGCAGCATACGCGTCAGCAGTTTTTTCACCGTTGCAGGCTTTAAGTAACTTGCCTTAAGTTCAGCAGCATTACCTAACTCGCCGCGCACTAACACGTGCAACTGGTGACGGGTGAGTTCCTTGCCCGTTAAAGGATCCAAATAACTCACTTCACCGCCAATCTTACAACGCAGAACCGTATTGCCAGGTAGCAATATGGGTTCGAGTTCAAGATCTAACTGCTTCGCCAGCAACATCAATACCGTCGCCAGCGTTGTACTATTACCTTGGCGACTAATTAAGCAAGTACCTAAATCTGCCGCCTCTGTACTGAAGTAGTTCTCACGAACACAAAAACCTAAATCCTCGTAAAACCAATGCAACAGCGCATTAAAACGCTGTTGTTGATCAACCAAGTAATGACTTAATACGGCTCCCGCCATTTCAAACCAAGCCCATTTAGCGGCTTCAAGTTTAGAAAATCCAAGGTGCGCACCTACATCCAATGCCGACTCGGGCAATGAAATGCCATCTTGCAGAGTGTAGTTACCCATTAACCCAATAATACCGCTTGTTTAAAATGAGCCAATTTAGCAGCATAAACCAACCAACCTATCGCGCCTAAGTAAGCAAACACTTTGAACAATTTGTTTCTGTTCGCTTTTATGGCAATGGCGCCTAGGACAATGTAAGCAACTACAGCACCGATTTTTTCGGTCATCCAAGGATCCACAAAAGGAAATTGCTGGATCATAAAACACAAAGTTAAGCCCGACAGCAGTAGGAAAGTGTCGATAACATGGGGCGCTATCTTGAGCAGCTTCTTCTCCATCAGAGCCGATTGGCGCAGATGCAGGACAAAGCGCACGGTAAGCAATAACACGCTCAACGCGATAAAGGTAAAATGCAGATGTTTAACCGCAGGATATAGACTGTAAAAAGTTTCCATTACGATACTTATGGCCAGTGACAAAGGCGCTAGTTTACCCTAATCCTTGGCGGCATACCAATGCCTATCAGCCTAGATATTCAGAGCTAACATCATAAAAAATCAAACGAGAAGTGACGATGAATTTAAGCTTAATTAATGATGAATCAACCGAGTTCGCCAACGCTGTAAAACAAAAAATTGTCGAGTTCAACCAAGTCCAATGGCAGGGGCTTAGCCGTAAAAATCTCGGACTCAAACTACAGGACTCCGAAGGTAAACTGTTAGCAGGGATCAGCGGTAAAACCTTCGGCAATTGGTTGTTAATCGACTATCTGTGGGTCAATGATTCTTTAAGACACCAAAGTATCGGCACGCGCTTATTATTAGCCGCAGAAAGCCAAGCAAAGGAGCGCGGCTGCCAATTTGCCCTACTCGATACCTTAGATTTTCAAGCTAAGCCCTTTTATGAGCGCCACGACTATCGCGTGCAGTGGATACAACAAGCCTACCCAGAAACCGGCAGTAAATTCTTTATGGTAAAAGTGTTGTGATATTTAAGGTAAGCGGTCATAACCGTCCCAATGCTTAGGCTACCATTTCTGATATCTAACTCAGGCCGTTTCAATGAACTTGAGCTAATTGCGAGTGGTTAATGATTTGCGCACCTTTTACTCGCAAAGCTACAAACGGAAAAATAAAAGATAGGACAGGCGTCCTCAGCCGAAGCAACCCAATTGAATTAAATCTTCAACCTAATCCGGTTTAAACACGCCGATCACTGCGCCGGTGGCTTTTTCTGTGACCTTTTCATCGGTTTGCTGTTCACGGTAATCACACTCAGTACATTCAACGGTTTCGATGCCGTTTTCCTTGTAGAGTAAAATACTGTCTTTGGCGCTGCATTTTGGGCACTTAGCACCGGCTACGAAACGCTTTTTGATTTTAGTGTTTGTCATAATAGATAAAGGACCAGATAGCAGGGCCAAGGGACTCGGCCGAAGAAATTGCCGCTATTTTGCCACACTGATGATTGAATACTAGTGTTACCTGAAAGTATGAGGCCTTAAGCCGATGTAATGCGATTCGCTGAAGATCGTCCTGAAAAGTCGAATAATTGTCCGAGTTATCGGGTCAGGCTGTGGTTTGAAACTGGGTTGTACGCTATTATCTGTGCCCTGACGAATTCACGTTCTAACCAAGTTGTAGTCAATGATCAGCATCAACCAAGCGCAATTAATCCGTGGCAGCAAAACCCTGCTAGATGAGACCTCTCTCACGATTTATCCCGGCCATAAGGTCGGTTTAGTCGGTGCTAACGGCACAGGCAAATCTTCACTGCTCGCATTAATTTTAGGTCACTTAAGCCTAGATAAAGGTGAATTTAGTCTGCCTTCTGGCTGGCAAATTGCCACTGTGGCCCAAGAAACCCCTGCGCTCGACGTCTCGGCACTGGAATATGTGATCGATGGCGATAGCGAATATCGTCAATTAGAAGCCCTATTACACAAGGCCCAAGAAGATAACGACGGCAATGCCATCGCACTCTTACACGGCAAAATCGACGCTATCGGTGGTTATGCGATTCATTCGCGCGCGGGTTCATTGTTAGCGGGTCTGGGCTTTAGTGAAGCCGATCAAAGCAATCCAGTGAAAAGCTTTTCGGGCGGCTGGCGTATGCGCCTCAACTTAGCCCAAGCGTTACTGTGCCGCTCTGACTTATTGCTCCTCGACGAACCCACCAACCACTTAGACTTAGATACCATGTACTGGCTCGAAGGTTGGATTAAGTCCTATCAAGGCACGCTGATTTTAATCAGCCATGATAGGGACTTTATCGATGAAATCGTTGATGAAATCGTCCACGTTGAAAATCAAAAACTCAATTTCTACAAAGGCAATTACAGTGCCTTTGAGCGCATTCGTGCCGAACGTATGTCGCAGCAACAGGTTGCCTTCGAACGCCAACAAAAAGAACGTGCGCACATGCAGTCCTTCGTTGACCGTTTCCGTTACAAAGCAAGTAAAGCCAAACAAGCCCAGAGCCGCTTAAAGGCGTTAGAGCGCATGACTGAGTTGTTGCCGTCTCAAGCCGACAGCCCATTTTATATGGAGTTTCGCGCCCCAGAAGCCCTGCCCAATCCACTGATTAAGATGGAGCAAGTCGCTATCGGTTATAGCGATAAGCCAATCCTGAGCAAGGTGCATTTAAACTTAGTACCGGGTGCGCGTATTGGTTTGCTTGGCCGTAACGGCGCGGGTAAATCGACATTAATCAAGCTGTTATCGGGTCAATTATCGCCAATGACAGGTTTGTATGAACCTAACCCTGGCGTCAATATCGGTTACTTTGCCCAGCATCAAATCGAATTTTTGCGCCTCGACGATACGCCGATGCAGCATTTAGTGCGTCTTGCACCCAATGCCAGAGAGCAAGAGTTGCGCAACTTCTTAGGCGGTTTTGGTTTTAACGGCGATATGGCGCTTTCACCTGTGCGCCCCTTTTCTGGCGGCGAGAAAGCCCGTTTAGTGTTAGCACTGTTAGTTTGGCAACGCCCTAACCTATTGCTGCTCGATGAACCCACCAACCATTTAGACTTAGAGATGCGCCACGCTCTGACAATGGCATTGCAAACCTTTGAAGGCGCTATGGTTGTCGTCTCGCATGATAGGCATTTACTGCGATTAACCTGTAGCGATTACTATCTGGTCGATCAAGGTGAAGTACGCGCCTTCGACGGCGACTTAGACGATTATCACCAATGGTTGCTCGATGCGGCGAAAGCTAACTCGAATCAAAACAGCACCAGCGACGAGATCAAACCTGCCGCCGATAAAAAACAACAAAAACGCCTCGAGGCCGAGATCCGCCAAAAGGTATCACCGCTCAAGCGCAAACAAACTAAGTTAGAAACCGAGCAACAAAAGCTGAGCGAACGCCTCGCCGAGCTAGAGCACTTGCTGGCCGATAGCGAATTGTATGATCAAGATAACAAAGCCAAGCTAACCTCGGTATTAACCGAGCGAACGAGCTTGACGCAAACCTTAGAAGACAGTGAAATGCAATGGCTCGAGTTGCAAGAAGAGATAGATGCAATGGAGCAAGAGGTCATGGAGCAACAATAACTCCAGCGTTCTTTTACATAAAAGTCAGTAGCAGCGGCAATACAAGGAAATAGTATGGCGGTTTTAACCCAGTTCGACAGTCAACTCTGGCAATGGTGTGATATGAGCTATGCGCAAAACAAAGCGCTCTGCCTCGAATTGCAAAATAGCTGTCAGGTGAACGTCAATCTACTGCTACTGGCGCAATATTTAGATATCACTATGGATGTGTCTGGGCCGCAGCAATACAGCACAGACCAATGGCAAACACTGATGAATGCAGTAGGTGAATGGGATGAAAGATTTCTCATGCCCTACCGCAAATTACGTAAACTCGCTAAGTCCAGCCTGAATGAACAAGAGTATCAGCAGATGCTCGCCGTTGAGCTGATGATGGAACGTAAAGCGCAACGAACCATCTTAAATAAACTCAATGAACTCAGCCCAAACGGCCAAACGACAAATCTCGTGAGCTACTTAAGCCTGTTTGGACTCAGTGAAATAGACGCCAACGAAATCGGCTTAATCGCGCCCTGATCTAACCAAATCACGTTAAATCAAGCACAGCCAAGTTAGATCGAGCTCAATCAAATCAACGCAGTAATCATCAAATCGCTAACGGCTACGTGCTTGCGGATAGCGTTCACAGTCATCCTCGATCACCAACCAGTTCAGCTGATTCTCAGTATAAATATGGTACTTAGGCTGAACTTGATTAGCATCGTCCAGACTCGCTATGCTCAAGGTCGAATAATCAGGATATTGAGTATGTCGGTAAGTTAACGATGTACCGCACTTGTCACAAAATCCACGGCGAATAAACTCGGACGATGCAAACTCAGTCACCTGACCTTTAAGCCAAATCACTTGGCTGAGTTTAAAATCCATCCAAGCCCCAAATGCAGATCCCGTGCTTTTTTGGCATGAACGGCAGTGGCAATAATCCGCATCAAAGGGTTCACCTTCAATCTGATAACGAATCGCGCCGCATAAGCAACCACCTTCCCGTAATATGTTTTCAGACATTCACACCCCATCAAGCTTTATCAAGCTAAGCTGCATTTTGATAAGATAACATCAGGCTTTACCGTCAGTGAGCTTCTGTGCGAGTGCGGTAGCATTACGTGCCGTGATGCCATAAATTGACAGCTGCGGGTTAGCGCCAAGGCTGGTCGGGAAGATAGAGCCATCCATTACAGATAAATTCTCTAAATAGTGCGACTGACCATAACTGTTGACCATAGAAAGCTTTTCATCTTCGCCGAAGGGACAACCACCCATTACGTGCGCCGATGCGACGATAGTGCGCAGTGGCGCGAGTGACATCTGCGCAATGCTCTCTTTGGCGTCTTTCCACGAGGACAAGTAAGGCATACCATCGCTGATCGGCAACACTTTTAAGGCGCCCGCCGAGAATTGTAACTCCGCCATACTGGCAAAAGCGCGTCTCGCGGCCCGCCAAAAGGCATCGGTCAGCGGATAATCTAAAGCAAAACCCTTATCCGTTAAGTGTACTTCACCGCCTTGACTGTCGGGATGATAGCCATCGCGGATCAAAGCGATAGTCACTTGCAACTGATTGAATTGTGACATTAACTCAGCATGACTTGTACCATATCCTAAGGTTTTAGAGGCAATTAAAATCGGATGCACCGGCGGCACTTCGAGTTTATAACCCAGCTCACCATCGGCGCCATTGTTCCACACAAATTCATCGGAATAGATAGATTGCGGCGCACCGCTATGGCCATTGATCGAATCGGCAAATACGCCGCCGGATAACAAAGTAGGATGTAAAAAGGTGCGTTTACCCAAAAGTTGGTGGGGATCGGGCACTTGCGAACGCATCAAAATCGTCGGTGTATGGATAGCACCCGCACTCAAAATATAATGTTTAGCCTTAAATAACAGCTCAACGTCAGTGGGTCGTAAATTCACATCCAGCGCCTGCGCCTTTAACGCAAACACTTGACCATTATGGTGCTCAATCTTAGTCACTTTAGCGCGACTGATCAGCTGCGCGCCTTTCTCAAGTGCCGCGGGAATCGTAGTGACTAACATAGATTGCTTCGCATTGACCGGACAACCCATTCCGCAATAGCCGGTATTCCAGCAACCCGCCACATTGCGTTTAATCACAGTGTATTCCCAGCCAAGATTGATACAACCTTGCTTCAGGGCGGCATTATTGCGATTAGGCTCATAATTCCATTCATGAATGTTGAGCCGTTGTTCCATTTGCTCAAACCAAGGATCTAAACTCTCGCGATTAAGCCCAGCAACCGACTTATGTTGCGCCCAAAAAGCTAACGCCTCGGTCGGAGTGCGAATAGAAGTGGTCCAGTTAACTGTGGTTGAGCCACCGACTGCGCGGCCTTGAAAAATCCCGATCGCCTTATCGGCGGTTTTCATCGCCGCAGCTTGTTGATACAAGTTGGGGTAAGCGACCCGCTCTTCCATATTAAAATCGCTGGAGGATTTTAGCGGTCCCGCCTCAATCATGATCACGCTCAACCCAGCTTGGGTGAGGATTTCAGCCGCCACACCGCCGCCAGCACCTGTGCCGACAATAATCACATCGGCTTCAAACTGCTGGTTTTCTTGCAATTGGCTCGCATCAGTGTGCAACCAACCAGAGTTTAAACCATTCACTATAGGATCTATGATTGCCAACTTGAGTGCTCCACTGTCGCGGGTAAGATGCTTATTATTCGGCGTTTGATTAGGTTAAAAATGGACTCGCTATTTGAACAGTTCAGGCTTGGCATAATGCAGGCGGCTCCAGTGCTCAGGACAAGCGTAGTAACTTGCCATCACTAATTCCCGCAATCCGAGATAAGCCGTTTGTAACAAAGCAAAATAACTGTGGCGCCAGGTTTCTAACATATCAGTTAACTCGGCGGGAGAGCGCATCAATAGCGGCGTCATGCTCGAGGTGAGTACTAGTAAACCAAGACGATTTTCGAGCATATCGAGCAGCTCAAACAATTCGGTCTGCTGCTCATCGGGTAACACAGCAATCGACTGTTTGATGGCATCTAAAGTGCGGTTTTGCGCCGCCAACTTATGGATGGCCACATCAGGCAAGGCGCCGTCGAGCATCACAGGCAAAAGCACGCTAAACAACAAGCGATAATCTTTGCCTTCGCTATCCTCGGGTAAACTAAACTCAGGAGAATAGAGATTAACCCCTAAGGCTAACGCCGCCGTACCGGCAAACGCGCCCATTATAAAGGTTCGTCGCTTCATCTCTATCTCCTAATTATCAACCTAAATGTCGGCCTAAATATCAGCATAAAAAACAATTGTGCTACAATGGCCGCGAGTTTATACCCAAGCGACCTCAAAATACGAATTTCAGCATTTTGAGTTGGTTTGGGTATAAATTAAACACACGTTTTAATTTTCAGCAATAGCCGATACCAAGATAAACATCTATGCCAAATTCCTTTATGCCACCTTGGTGGGCCAAGAGTCCCCATATACAAACGATTTTACCCGTATTCACTAAAGTGGCCAAACCAGCATTACAGCGGCAGCGCTTAGAGTTACCTGATGGCGATTTTATCGATTTAGATTGGCAGGATGTTCCACAGTCTGGCAAACCGATCGTGGTGATCATCCACGGCTTAGAAGGAAGTGCTCAGTCCCATTATGCGCGGCGGATACTGCAAGCCTGTAAAGAACAGCAACTCGCTGCCGTCGTGCACCATCACAGAAGTTGTTCGGGTGAGGCCAATCGCCTCGCCCGCAGTTATCACAGTGGCGATACGGACGATTTACAGTTTAGTCTATCGACACTGAAAAGCGCGTATCCGCAATCGCCCTTATTAGCCGTAGGTTACAGTTTAGGCGGCAATGTACTGACTAAGTATCAGGGCGAATATCAGGATGACAGTTTATTAGCTCGCGCTGTGGTTGTCTCGGCGCCGCTGCAATTGTCCGCCTGCGCAAAACGTTTAGAAAATGGTTTTTCGAAGGTATATCAAAGCTATTTAATCAAACAGTTGCAGCAAAAAATCAGCCATAAGCTGAATGATCCCGACTTAACCATCTCTATGCCGTTGAGCCAGTCACAGGTCGACCGTTTAAATACCTTCTATGATTTTGACGATAAAGTCACAGCGCCATTACACGGCTTTGACGGCGTCGACGATTACTATACGCGTGCCAGTGGCTTACCCTTTGTCAGCCGCATAACTAAACCGACGCTCATCATACATGCTAAGGACGATCCCTTTATGACCGATGAAGTGATCCCCCAATCAAGTCAATTGTCGGGCTATGTAGAATACGAACTGCATCCCTATGGCGGCCATGTCGGCTTTATCGAAGGCGGTACACCTTGGAAACCGCGCTTCTACCTTGAGAGACGGATTTTACATTTTTTATTAGGCGATCAAAGTGTTGACTCGCTTAGCGCAGACCCAATCAACGGCGACAATATCACCCAAGGAAACACCGATGCTCATTCCCTATGAAACCCTATTACAACTCCCCAAGGAAACGCTCGCCAATGTGATCCGCGAATATCTCTTAGGTCAAGTGGAGGATGGCAGCTTTGCCAGTCTCGATGAACAGGAGCTTGCTCAAGCTATAATCCAATGTCAACAAGCACTTAAGCAAGGCAAGCTGAAATTAGAGTACAGTGAAGACGATGAATCCTTCGCCATACGTTCAGCAGATCAAATAGCACAGCAGCAAGATTGACCAGTCCTACCTCTGTACCGTATAAATAGTACTCGCGTTTTTATCGCTTACCCATAAGCGGCTCTTTTGGTTCCTAGCTAGGTAGAAAAAATGTCAGCAAAACATCCCATTATTGCAGTTACAGGCTCATCAGGCGCGGGAACCACCACGACTACCACCGCCTTTAGCCATATTTTTCGCCAACTCGGGATCAACGCCGCCTTTGTCGAAGGCGACAGTTTTCATCATTTTACCCGCGCCGAAATGGAAGTCATGATCCGCAAATCCCAAGCTGAAAACCGCAATCTTAGCTATTTTGGCCCAGAGGCTAATAACTTTGCTCGTTTAGAGCAATGCTTTCGCGATTACAGCACCACAGGCCAAGGTGAAACCCGCAGCTATTTACACACCTTCGATGAGGCAGTGCCTTTTAACCAGATGCCCGGCACTTTTACTCAATGGCGACCACTACCTGAAAATACCGATATGCTCTACTACGAAGGCTTACATGGCGGCGTAGTTACTGGTGATGCCAATGTCGCCCAGCATGTGGACTTGCTGATCGGCATGGTCCCCATAGTCAACTTAGAGTGGATCCAAAAAATTATCCGCGATACTTCGGAGCGTGGCCACAGCCGTGAAAAAGTCATGGGGTCAATTGTGCGCAGTATGGACGACTATATTAAGCACATGACGCCACAGTTCTCCCGCACTCACATTAACTTTCAGCGAGTACCGACGGTCGATACCTCTAACCCATTTAGTGCCAAAGATATTCCGAGCTTAGATGAGAGCTTTGTGGTGATCCGCTTCCGCGGTATCAATAATGTCGACTTCCCCTATTACCTCAATATGATCCAAGGTTCATTTATGTCACGGGTCAACACACTCGTCGTCCCCGGCGGCAAAATGTCGCTGGCGATGGAGCTGATCCTTACGCCTTTGATTAAAGATTTGATGGAAAAACGTCAACAACTTAATACTCCAGAGGCGAACTGAAACCTTGAGGATTTGTGGGCAATTTTGACTAAAGGCTAAGGAAATAAAGTCTTTTTTTGCAATGGATTAAGTTTTATTTAAGCCACTAGCGCTAATCTTGTCGGCATCGGGATTTCAGGCGAAAGAACGATAGTTGGCATACTCTTGGGAGTTAATTCCCCCATCTTGATCTGTTGATTTCCTTGAGTATGTCAGCAACCTTTTTAACAAAACTATATAAGTTAATTCCGCATCCATGCTTGATCTCTTGATTCCCTTGAGTATGTCAGCAACCTTTTAACGTAACTTTAAGTCTTCAGAGTTAATTCCACATACATACTTGATCTGTTGATTTCCTTGAGTATGTCAGCAACCTCTTATGAAGAATTAATTCCACATCCATTGATTCCCTTCGGTTCGCCAGCAACCACTTAATAAACAGTTAGCTCCATACCTGTGCTTGAGTCAGTCTGCATTTTGAACTGGTTTTCTACGTACGAGATTCTTGTACATCACCATGCACTCTAAGGCTATGCCTCTGGGCGAGCAGTAGATGGATTCCTCCTCTAAACCTTCACCACCAAAACCACAGTGGCGATAGAAATCCACCGCATTTAAAGTTGATTCTAATCTGAGTTGGGCTATCCCCTGATTAAAAGCCATGGTTTCAATAAATTGCAGCAGCACTTTACCGACACCTAGCCCCATAGCATCGGGGGAAACAAACAAGGCTTCTAACTGGGCATAGGGTTCATCCAACATGGCAGTGCCGACCACAGTCTTAAGCTGCGACTCGTCAGAGGACAACTCTGCCACATAAAAATGTGCATCGACGATACGGCTAAATTGCTCGGTCAGTTCGCCCTCGGTCCAAATCACCAGATCACCCGCATCATAAAATCCAGCGCAGCCCTTATTGATCGCCGCATTGCGGATATCCCAGCAGGCCTGAGCATCCGCTTTCGTTGCTTTTCGTATAGTTATCATCATGTTTTCCAATTAAAAATGCTCAGCCATAACATGCCATGAAGCCGCTAAAACGCCAAGTAAACGAGTGATCTCATCGTTCAACCAATAAAAAACCGCCCGTAGGCGGTTTTAATCAAAGCTACAGAACCTTAATGGATCTTAGCTAACATATCTGACTTAGTCTTAGCGCTAGACTTAAATCTAGGCTTAGCCTTTAATCAATTCACTAATAGTCAATACGCCATGGGTCGTTGCACCCGCGCCCCACATGGCAGAAGCTGAATCTTCAAAAGCGCCCGCTAAATCAACGTGTAACCATTTAGCTTCGGGTGACACGAAACGCCATAAGAAACCAGCAGCATTAGAAGCACCACCTGCACCGCCGCCTTTCATTGCGCGGCTGTTGGCGGTGTCAGCATAGGCTGATGGACACATTTCTTTGTGCCAAGGATCCAGCGGCAGCGGCCATACGCGCTCGGCAACACTTGTGGCTTTTTGCTGGGCCAGTTGCAACACATCAGTCTGTGGCGAGAAAATCGCGTTGTAGTTAGAACCCACCGCCATCACAGCGGCGCCTGTAAGGGTCGCTGCATCGATAATAAAAGGTGCGCCTGTAGCAGATGCAGCTTGTAGGCCATCGGCCAACACTAAGCGCCCTTCCGCATCTGTGTTCACCACTTCAACTGTTACACCATTTTTGTAGGTCAGAATGTCACCTAACTTATAGGCGCGACCGCTGATCAAGTTTTCAGCACAACATAAGAAGAGTTTAACGCGTTTGTTGAGGCCAGACTTGATCGCTAAACCAAGTGCTGCAGTCACAGTCGCCGCGCCGCCCATATCGCATTTCATGCCTAACATACCTTCAGAAGCTTTGATGCTGTAGCCGCCAGAATCAAAGGTAATCCCTTTACCCACAAGCGCCACAGACACGGGTGCATCGGCGGCTAATGGGTTGAAGTCTAACTCTAACATTGCCGGTGGACGCTCACTGCCGCGACCGACGGCATGGATACCAATCCACTGTTCTTCAAGCAACGCTTCGCCTTCAATAATCCGATAACTCACCTTGTCGCCACCAACGTCAGCCAACCATTTTGCTGCTTGTTGGGCAAGCTTCACTGGCGACAGGTTTTCAGGCGTATCGTTGATCAGTTGACGGGCAAAGGTTGCCACATCGAGTCGACGTTGCAATTCTGCTTGCACAGACTCATCACCACACCAATGGATTTGATAGCCTGGTTTTGCCGTCGCGAAACCTTGGGCAAACACCCATTGGCTATTGAGATCCCAAAACTGCCCAGCTAATTCCACACAGCTAATGCCTTGACTGCGCAGTTTACGGGCCGCCATTTGAATTTGACGTAGCTCATCGCCACCCGCTAAATGAATTTGCGCACCGTCGGCAGTATAAGTCACATCAGCCTTGCCCCAGTGCGCGGCGGGTGCTTCTTTGGTTAATTGTACTTTCATCAATTCAGTTACTTTTAGTTCACTCATTAGGGATCCTTATTTTTCGATTCGTTTTAGAATAATCAATCAGAACAATCAATCAGCAATCAGAACAAACTTTATGGCGGCAGTTTACTGCTAGCAGGCGATGACGCAAAGCGATTGGCTGAAGTAACTCAGGTAAAATCTGTAAACATTTGCGAAATTTGCTAGGCTTTGCGACCTTGAACAGCCGAGATAGGTCTATCGATGGAATTTACACCGCCACTACAACAGGGCATTTTATTGCGCCGCTATAAGCGTTTTCTGGCCGATGTGCAGCTAAGCGATGGCAGTGAGATCACCCTACATTGCCCCAATACGGGTTCTATGCGTAATTGCCTGTATCCCGGTGAAACAGTGTGGTTTTCTACCTCTGATAACCCTAAACGTAAATATGCCCATACGTGGGAACTGATGACCACGCCAGATGCAGGCTTAATCGGTATCCACTCGGGTCAGGCGAACACCTTAGCCGAAGAAGCCATCAATAAAGGTATCATCAAGGAACTCACGGGTTATGATAGCCTCAGCCGTGAAGTCAAATACGGTGATGAAAATAGTCGCATCGATATCCTGCTACAGGGTGCTCAAAAACCCGCCTGTTATATAGAAGTCAAAAGTTGTACTTTGCTCGAAGATGGCAAAGGTTATTTTCCCGATGCTGTGAGCCTACGCGGTCAAAAACATTTACGTGAATTGATGCACATGGTGAGTCAAGGCCATCGAGCCGTATTGCTATTTGTGGTGCAGCATAGTGAAATATTCAGTGTTGCCCCCGCAGCACATATCGACCCTGAATATGCTAAGTTACTGAAAATGGCTGTGTTAGCCGGCGTTGAAGTGCTAGCCTATCGCTGTAAAATCTCCCCGACTGAGATTCACCTAGCCCAAGCCTGCGATGTACGAGTATGATGTTAAGGCTGAGTTAAATTTGATTTCATTTGAATTAGCGAACATAGTCAAAAAATTCAATCAAAGCAGAATGAAAAGTTTGCCTCGATGTGAAGATTCTGCTATAGATAGCGGCCGTTCTTAAGGACGCCCTACAAACGCAAATGATTACAGGAGATGCGTTATGCCTGAAGGCACCAAAAAACTTGGCGTACTCGCTATCGCAGGTGTAAATCCTTACCAGGAAAAGCCGGGTGAGGAGTATATGAACGCTAAGCAACTGGGTCACTTCAAGACAATTCTTGAAGCTTGGCGCAATCAGTTGCGTGAAGAGGTCGACCGTACTCTTAGCCACATGCAGGACGAAGCCGCAAACTTTCCCGATCCTGTTGACCGTGCAGCACAAGAAGAAGAGTTCAGCCTCGAACTTCGTGCTCGCGATAGAGAACGTAAGCTGATCAAAAAAATCGAAAAAACACTGCAAAAAATTGAAGAAGACGATTTCGGCTTCTGTGATTCTTGCGGTATCGAAATCGGCATCCGCCGTCTCGAAGCGCGTCCAACAGCCGATCAATGCATCGACTGTAAAACGCTTGCAGAGATCAAAGAGAAACAAATGGCTGGTTAATCAAGCATACTGGGCGGGGATTTCCCCGCCTATTTGTTTCTAACAACTCGTAAACTCGACGAGCTTAAGCCAAGCTCACTCCAATTTACCCCGATTCGCTTTTCTCTTAGCATCCCTCTAAAATACATCCACTTTTACCGTCGCGACTTTAAAACGCCATCTAGTTGTTATGTCAAAGCTATTACATTCCGATTTATCCAGTCAGCCCTATGTCGGCCGCTTTGCGCCTTCGCCTTCGGGTGCCTTGCACTTTGGCTCGCTTATCGCCGCCCTAGGCAGCTATCTGCGCGCCCGCTCGCAACAGGGTAAATGGCTAATTCGCATCGAAGATATAGATCCACCGCGGGAAGTCAAAGGCGCCGCCGATGATATCTTACGCACCTTAGAAGCCTATGGGTTTGAGTGGGATGATGTGCCTCTGTATCAAAGCCAGCGCACAGCGGCTTATCAAGCACAAATTGACTCGCTGCTCGCCCAAGATAAAGCCTATTTCTGCCAATGTAGTCGCAAGCAAATTCAAGCCATGGGCGGCGTCTACGATGGCCGCTGCCACCGATTGCCACAAACCCAGTCTGCAAATCTTGTTAGGTCGGGTGCGGTGCGAATCGTCAACATGGCGCAAGTGCAAGAATTTGATGACAATCTAATGGGCCATATTTGCGTTGATCGCCATTTTGCCGCAGAGGATTTCATCATCAAACGCAGTGATGGTCTGTACGCCTATCAACTGGCCGTGGTACTCGACGATGCTTATCAAGGGGTCACCGAAGTGGTTCGAGGCTGCGACTTAATCGAGGCCAGTTGTCGCCAACTGAGTTTGTATCAAAGCTTTGGTTTAGCCGCACCGCAATGGCTGCACTTGCCACTCGCCTGCTTAAGTAAAGGCTTTAAGCTCTCAAAACAGAATCATGCACAGGCAATTGATACGCTTAATCCACAGTCGAGCCTTAATGCGGCGCTGGCATTTTTAGGCCAAACACCCGTCGAAACCCGCGGCTCTGTGGCGCAAATGCTCGCTCAAGCCGTGGATCAGTTTCAATTATCCACTATACCGCAACAATCTGAGATACTGATCGAGCCCTGATATACTCATTAGGCCGCATTTGGTATATGATAGCCGCCAGATTTTTAATCAAATAACAGATCATATTTCGAGGTGTCCCATTTTTCGCCGTATCAGCCAATTCTGCAAACAGCTATTTGAAGACGCGCCTAAAACGACCGCTCCGACTCCAGCTCAGATTGAACCAACAACACCTGAACAAAGTTCCGGTGCTTTGAGTTTAGAGTTAGTACCAAGAGATGCCCATACCATCTCGCGCAAACAAATCAGCGAGAATGCCCTTAAGGTATTATACAGACTGAATAAATCTGGCTTTAAAGCCTATTTAGTCGGCGGTGGTGTACGCGATTTACTCTTAGGGATTGAACCGAAAGATTTCGACATAGTGACCAATGCAACACCGGAAGAAATCAAAAAATTATTCCGTAATTGCCGTGTTGTCGGTCGCCGTTTCCGCTTAGCGCACATTGTTTTCGGTCGCGATGTGATTGAAGTCGCCACCTTCCGTGGTCACCACGGCGAAAGTAATGAAAAAGTATCTAAAGCCAATGCCGAAGGGCGTTTGCTGCGCGATAACGTCTATGGCGAAATCGATGAAGATGCCGAGCGCCGCGACTTTACCGTCAATGCCCTCTATTACGATATCAGCGATTACTCGATTCGCAGCTATGGCGGCGGTATGGCCGATCTCAAAGCTGGCACCCTAAGATTAATCGGCGATCCAGAAACCCGTTACCGTGAAGATCCCGTGCGTATGTTAAGGGCGGTGCGTTTCGCCACTAAACTCAACATGGGTATCGAAACAGTAACAGCAGCGCCGATTAAACAATTAGCGCCGCTGCTAAAAGATATTCCGGCAGCACGCATGTACGAAGAAGTGTTGAAACTCTTCTTTGCAGGCAAAGCCTTAGCCAACTTCGAACTGATGCAAGAATACAAGCTATTCGCGCCGCTGTTTCCGCAAGTGGCCGCTCTGCTAAAAGATGATCCTAAAGGTACGACCATGAAAATGGTGCAAGCCATCATGAAGAGCACAGATCAAAGAGTTAACGAAGATAAGCCGGTCACACCTTCATTCTTCTATGCTGCGCTTCTCTGGTATCCACTGCGTCAACGCGCCGAAGATATTGCCGTTGAAAGTGGCCTGACGTTATATGATGCCTTCTTTGCCGCCATGGGCGATGTGATGGAGCAACAATGCCAAACCATTAGCATTCCGCGCCGTTTTAGCACGCCGGCAAAAGACATTTGGCAGTTACAGTTACGCTTTGATCGTAGCCAAGGCACCCGCGCCTTTAAACTGATGGAACACCCTAAGTTTAGAGCCGCATACGATTTACTCTTGCTCAGGGGCGAAGTCGAAGCGGGTAATGTCGCTAAAAGTGCCGCTTGGTGGCAACAATTTGTCGAAGCCGATGAAACGGAACGTTTAGCCATAGCGCGTAGCGGCAGTAAATCGCCAAACCGCAACCGTAATGCCACCCAACGTCGTCGCCGTCCTCGTGCACCGAATGCCGATGGTTCAGCGCCGACGAGCGCACCTAAAGCGAGTGGCGCACCTAAAGTTAAAACGGCTGAATAATGCCCCGCGTCTACGTCGCATTAGGCGCAAATCTTAAAGATCCCAAGGCGCAATTGGACAATGCCGTGATGGCATTGTCCGCCTTAGCCTTAGCGAATAGTCTCGTCGTTTCTCCCTATTACCATTCGACGCCCATGGGCGATGTCGTGCAACCCGATTATGTAAATGCGGTGGCGAGTTTCGATACTGATCTTGCGCCATTAGCCTTACTCGATGCACTGCAGCATATTGAAAACACCCAAGGACGAGTCCGCCTAGAGCGTTGGGGGCCGAGAACCTTAGATCTCGATTTACTCTTGTATGGTAATGAGAACATTGACATTCCTAGACTCAAAGTGCCCCACTACGGCATGAAAACGCGCAGCTTTGTGCTCGTGCCTTTAGCCGCAATTGCACCGGATCTGATTCTGCCTTGCAACACTGCCATCGACAGTCTTATCGATACAAAAATGTTGGCCGAGTTACAACAACTGGGCATTGATCATTGAAGTCCGTCCTCAGTTAGCTTATAACACCACTTCTATTTGGTTTGAAGATCATCCATATGTCTAAAATTACTAGCTCAACCCTGTTGAAATACAAACAGGAAGGTAGAAAATTCACGGCACTGACAGCCTATGATGCCAGTTTTGCCAGCGCGTTCGATAGCGAAGGTGTCGATGTGCTGCTGGTCGGCGATTCTTTGGGAATGGTTCTCCAAGGCCATGACGATACCCTGCCCGTCACTACAGCAGAAATCGCTTACCATACTCGCTGTGTCCGTCGCGGTATCGAACGTGCCCTGCTGATCGCCGACATGCCCTTTATGAGTTACGCCACGCCAGAACAAGCTATGGTCAACGCCACTGAGTTAATGCAAGCTGGCGCGAACATGGTCAAAGTCGAAGGCGGACACTGGTTACTCGAAACCGTCACTAAGCTCACCGAACGCGGTATTCCTGTATGTGCCCACTTAGGCTTAACGCCTCAGTCGGTTCATGTGTTTGGTGGTTTTAAAGTGCAAGGCCGCGATGCCGAAAATGCCCAGCGCATCCTCGACGAAGCTAAGGCTTTAGAAGCCGCGGGTGCTCAACTACTCGTAGTGGAATGTATCCCTGCGCCTCTCGCTGCGGCTATCACCCAAGCCTTAACGATTCCTGTCATTGGAATTGGCGCAGGCGCATCGACCGACGGTCAAATCTTGGTGATGCATGATGTGTTAGGAATTTCAAGTGGTTACATTCCACGTTTCTCGAAAAACTACCTAAAACAAACCGGTGAAATTCGTTCTGCGGTACGTGCTTATATCGACGAAGTTGCCCAAGGAACGTTTCCTGGCGAAGAACACACTTTTAACAAATAACAGATTTATGCAAGGTAAGGCTCAATGATCACTAGCGCCCATATTGATGATATTCGCACTCAAGTGCGTGCATGGCGTGCCAAGGGCGAAACTGTCGCCTTTGTGCCGACCATGGGCAATCTCCATCGGGGACACATCACCTTAGTGAAAGAAGCGGCTAAACGTTGTGATCATGTGGTGGTATCGATTTTCGTCAATCCAATGCAATTTGGCCAGAACGAAGATCTCGATGCCTACCCACGCACACTTGCCGCCGACAGTGAAGCCCTCACCGCCGCTGGCGCTGAGTTGCTGTTTACCCCAACACCAGCCGTGATGTATCCCAAGGGCTTAGCGCAACAAACCTATGTTGAAGTGCCAGGTATTTCAGATCTGCTCTGCGGCGCTAGCCGTCCGGGGCATTTTCGAGGCGTTGCGACTATCGTCTGTAAACTATTCAACATAGTACAGCCCGATGTGGCACTCTTTGGCAATAAAGACTATCAACAGCTATTAGTCATTGAAACTATGGTTGAAGACTTGTCATTACCGATTGAGATTATCGGTGTTGATACCATACGTGAGGACTCAGGTTTAGCCATGAGTTCGCGCAATGGTTATCTCACCACCGCAGAAAAAGCCGCGGCACCAGCGTTAAAACAGGCAATAGATGCTATGGCTGCAGGGATCAAACAAGGTCAGAGTGTTTATGCTGTCACCGAGCAAGCGAAAATCAGTTTAGTGGCGGCGGGCTTTACGCCGGATTATCTGGAAATTCGTCATGCCCACACGCTTGAGAAAGCGCAGAGCCAAGACCAAACCTTAGTCATTTTGGCCGCCGCCTATATAGGTAAAGCGCGACTTATCGACAACTTAAGGTTCGATCGCTAATCTCTTAAGCCTTATCAATAAATAAAAAGGAGCAGTCGCTCCTTTTTATTTACCTAATGACCGACCAGAAGCTATTTTCTTCTTTAGAATCAATCCAAGCGCCAAAAATTTGAAGCGTCAAAAAACTGGTTTTATCTCTAAATTTACGCCATAGTATGATGCATATGTTAATTTAAGGTAAATGATTAGCGGCAGACATTGACGAGTGAATTTGACCTTATAATGATGTATGGCTAATCCTTTAATTTATTGGGCTTAACAGCCCGTCGACCTAACAATAAACGGTTAAAAAGGCATAATAATATAAACGTCATAATCACTATTTATCATGCTTAATCAAACAATTAAATCATAATAGCTATGCAAGTGTACAAAGGATTTGTGGCCTCATGGCAAGACTGATACTCACCCTAATTTGTGTTATTTTGCCCACTGCAATACAGGCAAATACCATTTATAAATGCCGTAAAGATGACAAAATTGTCTTTAGCCAAACCGCTTGCCCGCAGGAATTTAGCCAACATAAAATCGAATACCAGTTAGGGATAACGACTGAAGTAGACTCTGATAAAAGGGATATTCCTGTCGATCCCTTACACACTCTACTGAATAGCCGAACCATTTCTAAAGAAAAATTATTGCAGTTACTCGATGGCGAGATATATCGTCTTAAGCAGGAAAATAGCTATTTTGAAATCCTGCGCGCCAGTGAATTGCAGAAATTAGAACGTAAGCGTTATTGGCAAAATAAAGAGAAAACCGATCCTGAATACATTAACGAAATGGACGATATCAATACTCGCTTCAATGCGTTAACTGTGAGTAATAACAGTGTGATGCAACAACTGGAAGACCGTAAAAGCCAAATCAGTACCGAAGCATTCCATGAAGAGTTAAAAGAACCAGAAAAGCACTGATCTCGTATAAAACAGTAGTATTAATCTTTTCTCTACCCCATTAAGGAATTCAATCATAATAATGGTTAATCTTTCGCTCACAGTAATGTCCCTTTGTTTAACCTAAGATTCATTACCGCAAGGGCAAGAAGCCTGTTGTTACAAACAGGGTAAATGACATAGGTTGCTACAATTAATTAAACCCCACAGCAGTTTCTCACTGGCACAAACGCGTGCTTTTTTATCAAGAAAATGCGAACGCGATAGTCGATGTATTTCCCTTCACTTGTTATTGCATTGTTTAAAAATTAAATACTCTCTTCACAACAAATACGACTTAACTACTAGGACAACTAGACTAGATCCCTTAAATAAAAACACGTCAATAAACATATAAAATCTATTTAATCAATACGATATTAATACAGCCATCATTTACCTTCCGTTAATCCTTTCTAGAATAAATACCCGTTTGGCCAATTGCGACATATTAACGGGACTCGTATCTTCAGGTCTGAATTTGGGATGCAAGTTGCTTTAAGCAGCCCAAGATATTTGATGCAAGGAGTCACCCGTGCCAAATACCTCTATACGCTTTTTGGTGCCGCTGATCTTGCTCTGTAGTTGTATGACTTCAGCACAAGAGCTGAATGTCAACGAGTTACCCGTAACCCTTCAGGCATTACTGGAACGTTCCGGTCGCGATAACCTTATCGAGCTGGTTCAACAAGGCACTGCCAACCAAGGATTACTGTTCCAGTCAGGCAGCGATAACAAGGCCGATGTAACACAAGTGGGCAATGATAACGATGCGCTAATCACACAGATTGGTTCAAACAATGAAGTCCAGCTACTGCAAGTCGGCGGTCAAAATACGGCTTCAGTGACACAAATTGGCAATGACAATCTCGTGCAACTGAACCAACTAGGAAGCGGCAACTTTTCGATTCAACAGATTGCGGACGGTGCTGCAATCTCAATAACTCAATATTAAACAGGGAGCGTCACATGAAATCACAAGCTAAAAAATCACTTATTGCTTTGGCCATTGCAACAGGTTTAAGCGGTCAAGCTTTTGCTGCCAGTACAGTGAGCGAAATTAGCGTAGTACAGTCAGGCCAAGCCCAAGACACTTTAGTCTCACAAACGGGTGGCCTTAACGCTGCTGCGGTTGTGCAAACAGGTACAGATCAAACCGCAACTGTCATCCAAGACGGTGTGTGGCATGAAGCGGCTATTAATTCAACGGGTGATGATAACAAGGTCCAAATAACGCAACAAGTTGACTGGCATGTGGCAAGTGCAAATGTTGTAGGTGACAACAACAATGTAAATGTGTCGCAAGATGGTTTCTTTAACCAAAGCAGTAGCGATGTTACTGGCAACGATAACACGGTATTCGTTAACCAATTAGGCGAAGTCAACGAAAGCCAAGTTGAAATCTCTGGCGCTGAAAACAGCGTGTTTGTTGAGCAAGAAGGCGACGCAAACTTTGCAGTTTTTCGCGTTGAAGGCAGCAACAACGACGGTAAAATCACACAAATCGGTGACAACAACCAAGCAGGTTTAATCGCTCTCGACTTAACCGCTAACGTGGGTAACAACAACGACGTTTCTGTTAATCAAGCGGGTAACAATAACTTTGGCGCAGCGAAAGGTATTGCAGGTAATGACAACACAGTAGACATGGTCCAAAAAGGTGATAACCATGTTGGCTTCGTTTACGCACTGGCCGGCAGCGACAACGATATTTCAATGGATCAAAAAGGTAACGGCAACACGGCTTATCTTGCGATGACTACGGGTGATGACAACAGTGTCGATATTACCCAAAATGGCAGCGGCAACACTATCGGTGATACTTTAGTGGCAGATATCCAAGGTGATGATAACGATATTACTATCACTCAAAAAGGCGATGTCAACGGTGCGGAGTTCCAAGTATGGGGCGATAGCAACGACGTTGACTTGAAACAAAAAGGCGATGCGAACTTCGCGACCTTTGGTGCATACGGCACAGATAACGACTTCGATTTATCTTCTAAAGGCGATAACAACGAAATCATTGCCTTCGCTGATGGTGAAGATAACAGTATTGAAGTTAGCCAAGAAGGCGATGAGAACTTTGCTTATGTAGATGCCGTGGGTAGCAATAACGAAGTTGATGTTGAGCAAGATGGCGCTGAGAACGAAACATTGATTTCTGTTGCTGGCAACAACAATGCCGATGTCAGCGCACTTCAAAGTGGCGATCTTAACGTTATTGACCTGATTATTGAAGGTGATGAAAACACCGCGCAAATTACTCAATCAGGTAACGGTAACTGGGTAGGCGGCGATAACGACACTTCATTTGCTTCAAATTCATTTGGCGTTAGCGGTGACAATAACAGCCTGTCAATCACTCAAACGGGTAATGACAACTTAGTGTTAGGTTCTCAAGCGGGCACTAACAACAGCATCAACGTGAACCAATCAGGCAATATGAACGTTGCCACTGTAGTGCAATACTAGTCAATACTGTTAAACCACCACAGCTAAACTCTTTAGTGGTGGTTTATAAAAAGGGTGTTAAACAAAAAGCGGGAATGTTTAAATAAACATTCCCGCTTTTCTATGTTGATATGCCAGTAATCATTAACATTAACCACTCAAAGCGAAAAGCTAACGACCAATATCTTTAACTGACTAACTGCACAGCTCAAAGTGAGTTTGATAGGTTTGCGCCCAACGTAAAAGCTCAACCCGATTACGAGACTGGGTCTTGCGGAAAATAGAGGAAATATGCGCCTTCACTGTATGTTCGCTGATACATAACCTATGAGCGATTTCTTTATTTCTCGCACCACTCGATACGAATTGAATGATAGTGCGTTCACGGGATGTCAGCATCTGCAGCATAGCCACAGTATCAGAGGGTATTTCATTATTACCTTCTAACTTTTGTACGACACGGCGAAACATTTTGCTTAGCAAAGTTCTATCGTACCAAAGTTCCTCTGCCACCATTTTACGTAAACCCGTTAACATCAGATCCATACGTTGATCGGCAAATAAAATGCCTCGAATGCCGAGTAACATTGCAGATTCTTGGTCTAAGGAGTCTCGCTCAACTTGATACAGCGCCACAGGAAAATGTGACACTAATCGCGAAGCTAACAGAGGTATCCCTTTGTTATCTAATGCTGAACCTTTTTGGGTGATCAGATAAAAACTACGGCGACTCTTGTCTAAATCCAGTTCAGCCGCATGCTTTACTATACGCGTTTTCAAACCTATGGATTCAGCGAGTAACGCTAAATGACATGGCGCGGCCATTTGGTGTAAAAAAACCAATTCATTAATTGTGCTCAATGACTCTCCTCCCTGAAAAGTATTCTCTATTGCAAAATGGTATGTTTGACTCGTCTTTTTAGTTAGATTTTTCAACATTCCATTAACCTAGTTAATTCTGACTAGTTAACGATTGAAAAACATCACCCAAATGTACTATTCCCTGTTTAATGCTAGTAGGTTCGACTAACTCACCACAATAAAATGGAATAACAGTCAAAAATACCGTTTTACTTGGCCAACGCCCAGCACCTAATACTTTCCAACTATGACGTTATCAACCCAAAGTTGCAACACAAAGAAAACACAATAACAACACTAAAGTATGACAACTCAATGTCATCACACTCACACCATATATTTCAGGGAAGAAAGTCTTACAACTCGAACAGAGAGCATCACCCACTTTTAGCCGCTAAATCCTCTGCTTGAGTCTCGCGATTTGTTTATCTTGAAAACGAGACAGTAAAGCTAACGCGACAATTGCACCAATGAGGGCAAGAAACATGTCAGATTGGGTATCCCATACATAGCCTTGAGTCCCTAAAAAGGCTTCAGCCCCTTCGCCAGTTGCCACGGCAACCCACCATTCGATCAGTTCATAAAACGCCGAAAAAGCGAGCACAAAACAAGTGGCAAGAAACGCACACCAAGCCCCAGGTTTGACAGCTTGATTACGCAACATAATTTCACGGGCAAGCATGGCTGGGATAAAACCTTGCGCAAAATGACCTACTTTATCGTAATTATTACGTTCTGAACCCATCCAATCGGCAATCATGTCGAATAACGGCACTTCAGCGTAAGTATAATGAGCACCTACAAACAACACACAGCAGTGTATTAAGACGAGAAAATACACTAGAGGTGTTAGTGGAAAACGTTTGCGAGTAAAGAATAAAATCGGTACAGCAATCAATGCAGGTAAGGCTTCGAGCCACCATGTGAAAGGATCTGCGGGTTTTATCGCCGACCACACCAAAACTGAGAGGTAAATACCGCACCATGCGATTTTGTTATTCAATGTTTCTTCCTCTTATGCGATATTGTTCTAAATTTAGAATATTAACTTTAGCCATCTAGCCCTCCACACTGAGCAAAAAAAGTGCTACTTTGGTGGGTGAAGGTTGTGAGCATATCATAAGAAACATTTCTATTAATTAGAGGGTACCCATATCATGGCGAAACATTCGCTGGACAAGGATAAGATCAAGATCCTGCTGTTGGAAGGCGTCCACCAATCTGCGGTCGATGTATTTGAACGTGCGGGATACACCAATATCGAATACCACAAAGCTTCCTTAAGCGATGAAGCCTTACTTGAGTCCATTAAAGATGCGCATTTTGTGGGACTTCGTTCGCGTACCCAATTAACTGCAGAGGTGCTGAAACGTGCCGAGAAGTTAATCGCGATAGGATGTTTCTGTATTGGAACCAACCAAGTTGACCTTGCCACCGCCGAATCCCTTGGTATCCCAGTATTTAACGCTCCCTTCTCAAACACTCGCAGTGTTGCAGAACTCGTGATTGGCGAGATCATTATGTTGATGCGGGGTATCCCTGAACGCAACGCTATCGCTCACCGTGGCGGCTGGATGAAAACCGCAGCGGGCAGCTATGAAGTGCGTGGTAAAACCTTAGGTGTGATTGGTTACGGCCATATTGGTACTCAGCTTGGCATTCTGGCGGAAACCTTAGGTATGCGCGTCGTGTTCTTCGATATCGAAGACAAACTGCCGCTAGGTAACGCACAACAAGTCCATTCGTTGGAACTCCTATTAGCACAAGCTGATGTGGTTAGCTTACATGTCCCTGAAACTCCACAAACAAAAGACATGATAGGCGCTGCCGAGTTTGCAGCAATGAAAAAGGGCAGCATCTTTATCAACGCATCACGCGGTACTGTAGTCGATATTGAAGCTTTAACCGTTGCGTTAAAAGAACGTCACCTCGCAGGTGCAGCAATCGATGTATTCCCCGTTGAGCCACAATCGAATGACGATGAATTTATCAGTCCTCTACGCGGTTTAGACAATGTTCTCCTCACACCGCACGTCGGCGGTAGCACGGCCGAAGCCCAAGAAAACATTGGTATCGAAGTCGCGGGTAAGCTCGCTAAATACTCAGACAACGGCTCAACCGTTTCTGCGGTTAACTTCCCTGAAGTGTCATTACCAACACATAAAGGCACCTCGCGCTTGCTGCATATTCACCAAAACCGTCCGGGTGTGTTGATCAAGATCAACCAAGCCTTCTCGGAAAAAGGCATCAACATCGCCGCCCAATATTTGCAGACCACCGCAGAAATTGGTTATGTCGTGATGGAAGTAGACACAACTCAAGCGGAAGAAGCCTTAGTTGAACTCAAAGCCATTGAAGGTACATTGCGTACTCGCGTGCTGTTTTAAACTTTAAACTCCACTCGCTTTAAGCCTATCGACTAAAGCACACATATTAAGGCGCACAGATCATTCACAGATATGTGCGCCTTATGCTTTTGAGCCAACTGGAATTCCGTTACAATCTAGCCTCTCACATCGTCTTCATTTTCAGGATCTCGCTATGACTATTTCAGTTTCTACGCCCCATTGGGATCTGGACGCTACCTTGCCTCCACTTATGCTTGCCAACTTATCTCATTTGGGCCTCATCAAAGTCGTTGGAGAACAAGGCCGCAGTTTTATCCATGGCCAAGTGACCACAGACATCAGCTCATTGGCCACAGATCAATGGCGCTGGGGCGCCCATTGCGATCCTAAAGGTAAAATGCTGGCCAGTTTCAGAACCTTTGCCATTCAAGATGCACTCTTTATGTTGATGCCAAAGGATGCCATCGAAGTCGATTTACCCCAGTTACAAAAATATGCCGTTTTTAGTAAAGCCACCCTAAGCAATGCATCCGCTGAGTGGACTCTGCTCGGGGTTGCCGGTGAACAGGCAAGCCAATTCGTGAACAAACATTTTGGTGACATTCAGAAAGAGCTCACACTCATTGAAAACGGTGCGATTTTAAAAGACGCTGAATGTTTTATTTTAGTATTAACACCAGATGCCGCAGCGGCTTTAGTTGCGCAATCGGAACTGAGTGTATTTGACGCCAGTGCATGGCAAGCGTTAGAGATTGCAGCGGGTTACCCCAACCTTGCCGCCAGCCATGCCAGTCAGTACGTACCGCAGATGTGTAATCTACAAGCGGTTAACGGTATCAGCTTCAATAAGGGCTGTTACATGGGACAAGAAACCATAGCGCGAATGAAATATCGCGGTGGTAATAAACGCGCCCTGTATATTTTGCGCGGCCACACTAGTCTTCAAATCACCCTAGCATCAGGCCTCGAAATCGCGATGGAAGACAGTTTTCGCCGTGGTGGCCAAATCATTGAGTTTGTGCAGCGTGGCAATCAAGTCTTGTTAACCGCCGTACTTCCTAATGACACGGCTAATGATACTCAGCTGCGTTTTGCCGACGATGAACAATCACATTTAACGATCCAAGCCCTGCCCTACTCATTAGATGAAGCATAATACTTTGATTTAATATGATTAGTATAAAATATTGAAGCAGAATAAAGGCGCCAATGGCGCCTTTACCTTAGTCAATGCACTTCGAGCATCAATTTTCTAAATAAGTATCTCGAATGGCAATTGCTTCTGGCAGGATTTGCTTGAACTCCTCCACCAGCTTAGGATCGAAATGTTTTCCCGCTTGATTTTCAAATAACTCCATAGTTGCTTCAATCGTCCAAGCCTGCTTGTAAGGCCGTTGTGAAGTCAGCGCATCGAACACATCTGCAATCGCGGTGATACGCCCTTCAAGGGGAATTTCTTCACCTACCAAGCCATTGGGGTAACCTGAACCATCCCACTTCTCATGGTGAGTTAAGGCGATACGACGGGCCATTTGCAATAACGGATCGCTATGTTCACCAATAATTTCTGCACCTATGGCGGCGTGCTGCTGCATAATTTCCCATTCCTGCGCATCAAGTTTCCCAGGCTTTTTCAGCACAGCATCGGGCGTACCGATTTTACCAATATCGTGCATAGGCGCCGCATTAAAAATCAAGTCACAAAAGGTCGTCGGTAAGCCGAGCTTTACCGCTAATATGCGGGCGTAATGGCTCATACGCACAACATGTAGACCCGTCTCGTTGTCCTTGTATTCAGCAGCACGGCCAAGACGACGGATAATCTCGAAGCGGGTTTCTTCTAATTCGTGAGTACGAACTTTAACTTGTTGTTCGAGTAGACGTTTTTGATCATAGAGCGCAAGATGCGTTTTAACCCGCGCTTTAACGACAGGCGCACTGACAGGCTTAGTAATATAATCCACCGCGCCCAATGCAAAACCTTGGGCTTCATCAGCAATTTCAGATAAGGCGGTCACGAAGATCACCGGAATATGGCTGGTCAGCGGCTCTTGCTTTAGCAGCTTGCAGACTTCATAGCCATTCATACCTGGCATCATGACATCGAGTAGAATTAAGTCGGGCCGCGACTTTGTCACTAACGCTAATGCCCTTGGCCCATCGATCGCCACTTTGACTTTGTAATCATCACCTAGAATACCAATCAAAATATCGATATTCTCAGGTGTGTCATCGACGACTAATATTGTTGCTTTTTCCATTAACAACTCCACTCAATGTCACACATTATAAATTCGCGCTACCGCTTTCTATCCTAACTGTGTAATCACATCGTCAATTAAGTCGATTGCCTCATCAAACTGATACTGATTAATCATAGACAAGGCAGGGCTTAACGCTTGCCACATTGCACTACTTACCTGCGGCTTTAACGCATCAATTTTTACCACTGCGCTGGCATCGGCATCATCTAAGTTCTGCCGCAAGGCCTGTAATGCCGCCCTTAAATCTTCAGCAGATAATAAATCAACGGCTTGAGGTTCGGCTTGATTCACTATCACAGGCTTAGCCTGTTCAATCGCATCGCAGATAGAGGCCACTAGCGGTTGAATTTGAACTAACTCATCTTCATAGGGCGCTTTCTCTGTTAAATGCAACTCAAGCAAACGCGCTAATTCCACCAATTTTGCCGAACTTAAATTACCCGCTAAGCCTTTAAGGGTGTGGGCGATACGCACGGCATCTTCGACTTGATTCGCCGCTATCGCTTTGCGAACCTGCTCCACCACATTACGTTGACTGCTCACAAAACGATCAAAGATTCGTTGATAAAGACGCGTCGAATGCTGTACCAGTTGCAAACCTCTATCGATATCCAACTCAGGGTGTTCTGGCCACTTGAGCAATACCGTTTGATCAGCGCCATTGCTGACTTCACCCTGTGCGCTGGACGAAGTTAACCGAGTTGAGGCTTCCGCCCTTATCGCAGCAGAAATTCCAGAAGAAGATCCGAGGTATTTCAATAGGGTTTGATAGAGCACATTCACTTCTATGGGCTTGGCAATATGGTCATTCATCCCAGCCCGAAGACACATATCTCTATCACCGGCCATCGCATTAGCAGTCATAGCGACGACAGGTAAATTTGCCAACTCAGGCCTTTTCCTTATCGCTTTAGTGGCTTGATAACCATCCATTACCGGCATTTGGCAGTCCATTAAAACTAGATCGAAATGCTGTTGGGATAGCTTATCTAAGGCAATTTGGCCATTGGTCGCTATGGATAAAATAATCCCCACTTGCTCTAAAAACTCGCTGGCGACTTCGAGATTCATCTCGTTATCTTCCACTAATAAGATACGCTTCCCTTGAAGCGGCAATAATAACTGCGGCGCCAACTCTTCAGTGCGACGTCTGACTGGCAATATGCCTTCACGGCCAATCGCATTCATTATGCCATCGAGCATGCGTGAGGCGCTGATGGGTTTACTTATGTACCCCGCCAGTGCTAATTGCTCAATTTGAGTGATAAATTCATGATTCGCATGGGCGGATACCATCAAGATCTTAGGCTGAGACTTAGCCTGTAGTTGGATCTGACGGGCGGTTTCTAACCCGTCCATATTGGGCATTTTCCAATCGATTAATGCCACTTCATAGGTCTGCAGTAAACAGCGGCTTATTGCTTCTTCACCTGAACGAACCGTATCGACTCTAAAGCCCATACTTTCGAGCGTTGTACGCATTATGTCTCTGGCGGTCGCGTTATCATCTACCACCAGCACAGACATGCCCTCAAGCTCTTGCTCAAGCACTAATTTTTGGCCCTCGGAAATTTGTAACTTCACAGTGAAATAGAAGGTGCTGCCATGACCAAATTGACTTTCGACACCAATATTGCCCCCCATGAGTTCAACGAGTTGCTTGCAAATAGCCAAGCCTAAGCCTGTACCACCGTATTTACGGGTGGTTGAAGTATCCGCTTGGGTAAAGGATTTAAATAATTTTGCTTGCTGCTGCTCAGTTAAGCCTATGCCGCTGTCACGCACACTAAAACGCAGCACGACATCATCATCTTGCTGTTCAACAAGATTTAACGACAGTAATACTTCACCCCGCTCGGTGAATTTAATGGCGTTATTCATCAAGTTAATCAACACTTGACCTAAGCGTAGCGAATCACCATATAAATAACGCGGCACGTTAGGGGCGACTGCAAATAACAATTCAATCTGCTTGTGGGCGGCTTTCTCAGAAAACATATCGCTGAGATCTTCCAGCATAGTATCGAGCTGAAATGGCACAGATTCTATGTCGAGCTTACCCGCTTCAATCTTAGAGAAATCCAGAATGTCATTGATAATAGACAGTAAAGACTGCGATGCCCGCTCAATCTTCTCCACATAATTCTTCTGTTTTTTATCTAATTCGGTCTGTAAGCACAGCTGGGACATGCCGATAATGGCATTCATTGGGGTGCGTATTTCGTGGGACATATTCGCCAAGAAATCACCCTTGGCTTTACTGGCAGCATCGGCTTGCTCTTTGGCAAGTAACAGTTCATCAGAGAGCAATTTAAGCTCTGTCATATCGACCATACTGATCACAGCCGATTCAAATTTTCCTTGTGCATCTAACAGTGCCGACACATTGACCGTCATCCATAAAGGCGCACCGGAAGGACGAATAAAGCTTCTCTCGCCACGATAATGGTCAATTTTTCCACCGACCAATTCCTTAAATTGCGCCTTGGCGATATGCTTATCTTGCGCGCTAAGGACCTCAAAAATTGCGGTATTGCGTAAACTCTCCCGAGACCGCGCCATATCAGCACAGAATTGGTCATTACAATCTAAGATAACGCCTTTAACATCCACATTGACGATACCAATGGTCGCACCATCGAACAGTGCCTTAAAGTGCGCTTCACTGAGGGCTAACTCTTGTTCTATGCTCTTGCGTTGGGTAATGTCCATTACATACCCATTCCAAGTAATAGCGCCATCCTCCTCTATATGGCCGCTCGCACCCGCTTCCATCCAACGTATGCTGCCATTGGGATGGCGATAACGAAACTCGCGGATCCATTGAAACCTATCTTCACTCTTACCTGAAAGTGCCCGCACGACGTCCGGCCTTTCGTCATCAAAAATCCGCTCAGCGATGATGTCAAAATTACTAATAAGATCATCACGATGTAGCCCCAGCATTTTCATTGCCGCACCAGAGAGAAAGGTAAATCTGCGATCAGTAGGCGAGTGCCACAACAATTGGTACACGGTACAAGGAATAGACTCTGTAATATTGGTCAATTGCAGGCGCGAAGCCTCCAACTGCCTTATAGCAAGCTTACTCTCTGTGATGTCATCAATACTGCCATCGAACCAAAGTGGAACGCCCTCTTCGGTATAACTTGCCTTACCTTTCTCATGTACCCAGCGAATACTGCCATCGCGGTGGCGAATACGATATTCCACTTCAAAGGTTTCTTGCTGCGCGAGTGCCCTATCAATATGCAAATGACATGTAGGCCTGTCCTCCTCTAAAATCAGCGAAGCAAAAGTACGTTGGCGATTTTCAATAAACTGACTCGCTGCATAACCCGTAATCTCAGCAATATTGTCACTGATATATTCCATGAACCATACATCAGCGATACGAGTCCGATAAACGGCGCCAGGAATATTAGTCACTAAGCCACGAAAACGCTGTTCGCTATCACGAATCTTCTGCTCAACGGCCAGTTTTTGTGTCATATCGCGTATTGAAGCCGCCACTTGCCTTTGTCCATCAAAGGCAGGGGGAAGAATACTCAGCGCTATTTCCGCAATAAATTCATTACCATCGGCTTTTAACGCCCGTACATGACGGGCATTTGCCATGCCTCTATCGCGGCCTTCGCGCAGGAATGTTTGCCGCTCAAGTACATGCCCGTTTCCTAACTCTTGCGGCAATAACGCCTCAACCTGCAAACCCAGCATAGCGCCCGTTTCGTATCCAAAGAGCTGCTGACAGCGACTGTTAGTAAAGACGATTTTCCCAAGTTCGTCGACAATGAGCATGGCCTCGGGAGCGGCTTCTAGTACGGCATTTGACCAAACTGCCGCTGAAAACTGCTCAGTAACATCGGTAAATAACATCTCCACAGACATTAACTCACCCGTATCTGATAATAACGGCTGCATAAACACATCGAGCCTTCTTAAATGCCCTTTTTCATCCAGCATTTCCACTTGGTGCGAAGGCACATTTTGGCCCTTTAAGGCTAAATCGGTATATTCCCAGTTCTTCTCATTGAGGGGATTAGCCGAGAAGAGCCTTTGATATTTGCGCTTGAGCAAATCAGGGGTAATCCCCAACACCTTAGTTACCCCCTCACTAACCTGGGCGAGTTGACCATTGGGTTCGAGGGAACAGTAGAAAGACTTTTCACTCATGCCATCAATTAGGCGCGCAAAGCGATTACCGCGGGAATCAAGAATGGCTTGTTCACGTTCTGCGAGTAATTCCGCCATTTGATTGAAGGTAGTACTCAGCGTCACAATTTCACTCACGGCACCTTTAGGTACAATGAGCTGCTGAGTTTTACCCTGTCCAAAGGACAAGATACCCGACTCGAGTAGCTCTAGCGGCCGAGTTAACCGTTTCGCCGCGAGATAACAGGTCAGCAATAATAAGAGGGTTAATAAACTTAAATTGAGGATGATAGATGCTAGATCATCAAGCAGGGAGTTGAATAAATCTTGTTCTGGCGCTAATACAATCACACGCCACTTTAATTGCGGTACAGTCGCAATACTCGCAAGATAAACAACATCTTGGTTATCAACAAACCTTGTTTGACCATCAAGCCTTTTATCCTGTAGCGTCCAAAAATCGGCATTTTTATTCTTATCGAGCCACTGGGCTGAAGTCGTTGCCAGCACTTTTTCTTTATCTACATGATAAATAAGCCGCCCTTGATCGTCTAAAACCACCAGACGATTTGGTGCAATCCCCAATTGTTTTGGCAATCCATCTAAGGCTAAATCAACCGTGGCGACTCCAAAATAATTGCCTACCTCACCAAAAGGAGCCGAATAGGTCAACATCAGAATATTCCCAGCCCCCTCATCAAAATATGCCTTTGACCAATAACCGTTCGCTTGATTGATAGCCTTACTCCACCAATCCCAAGTGCCATCGGTATAGTCGTAGCCTTCAGCACCAATATCGAGGTAGTGTAAATCGTTACCACCACTTGTATCGCGGTAAACATAGGGGGAAAAGAGCTTTCGATTGGGGAAGGTATTAGGTTTAAATGCGACTGCGGAGCCAAAAAAATCAGGGTTACGTTTGACTCGATTCATCAAGACACTTTTAACACTCTCAGTGTCATTCATGTCTTCTTTACTTGACAAAAAACCAATAAAATCAGCAAGGCCTTGGGTGTTGGCCTCCGCATGCTCGAGCAGAAACTGCAGACGAGAAGCCGAATGACTCGCCTCTTGTGTCAGGCTATGGTAAAGCCGATTCTCTGTGGAGATATAACTAAACCAAGCGTTTACACCATAGACACTCGCCATAATTAAAATGAGAGGCAAGGCTATGTGGGATAATATCCTGCTGCGAAAAGTACGAAGTTTACTTTTTTCCATGGCGTCGCCCTAAAGCCCCCGATTTTATAAACACTGCATTCAAAAATAGCACTTATAAAGTAAACGAAGAATTTAGTGGCGACAATGTTAAAGTTAAAATAATGTGAAGTAATTTATTGTTTTAAAAACACTAATAAGCCGTCTCTAAGAAGCCGTCTCTAAGGTTTGATTAGGTAAGATACGAGCAAAATAGCTTTGGGTTTCGGCGATAATGATATGCCTCAAGCCCACAATGGCAATCAAGTTTGGGATAGCCATCAAACCATTAACCGTATCGGCCAACAACCAAATCACATCCAGTTTGATAAAAGCACCACCCGCAATCAGCACCAAAAACACCACTTGATACATGCGTAATCCGCGCTCACCGACTAAATAATACCAACAGCGTTCACCATAATAATGCCAGCCCAAAATCGTTGTAAACGCAAAACACACTAGCGCAATCGTCACCAAATACTGACCCACAAGCGCTGAGCCTCCTAGAGCAAAAGCAGCACTCGTCATCGCCGCGCCCGCAGTTTCACCACTCCATACTCCTGTGATGATCAGCACTAACCCCGTCATAGTACAAATAATGATGGTATCGAAGAAGGTGCCCGTCATGCTGACGAGACCTTGCTCAACGGGTTCATTGGTCTTCGCGGCAGCGGCGGCAATGGGTGCACTACCTAATCCAGATTCGTTCGAGAACACACCGCGGGCAATACCGATTTGAATCGCCTGCGCGACTGTCGCCCCTAAAAATCCCCCCGCAGCTGAGAGTGGCGTAAAGGCAGATTCAAGCACTAAAGCTAAGGCGGGTAAAATCTGCTCGGAGAAACCGACTAAGATCCACACGCAGGCCAGCACATAACCAATCGACATCGCAGGCACAAGTTTTTGCGCCACATTTGAAATGCGCTTTACGCCACCCAAAGTGACTGCGGCAACTAACACAGTCAACACAGTTGCAGTCAACCAAGTCGGCACCTCAAAGGCAATCGTCAGTGCATCGCTGATGGCGTTAACCTGTGCAAAAGTACCGATACCGAAAAAGGCCACACCAACCCCAAAGAGAGCGAACAATTTCGCCATCCAAGGCAGACCAAGGCCGCGCTCGATATAATACATAGGGCCACCCGCAATCTGCCCACGAGCATCGGTGGTACGGTACTTTACCGCCAACATACATTCAGCATATTTAGTCGCCATGCCGAAAAATGCCGCCAGCCACATCCAAAATAACGCCCCAGGGCCACCCATTTTTATTGCCGTCGCCACGCCAACAATATTACCGGTACCGATAGTGGCGGACAGCGCAGTACAAAGCGCGGCAAAGGAAGATAAATCCCCATGACCTTTGGCGGGTTTAAACAACAATCCCATCGCCATCGGCAGACGAAATACTTGGATAAGCTTGAGACGCACAGTGAGGTAACCCCCTGTACCCACCAGCAAACAAAGGGTAATTGGGCCCCAGACGATGCCATTAATACTGGCAAGTAAAGCTTGAAAACTCATGATATTCCTCGAATATTAAACAACAAAATTAATAAACGGAGGAGGAAAAGAAATGGCTGTGACGCGCCGCAGTCGGACGCTATAGCGAGCTATTTTGACCTAATCTCGGCCGAGAATCGCCTAAGCTGAACGCTAAAAGCGTAGCAAGCGAGAGCTCTACACGAGTGCTTTCAATAAGAGCAAAAGTGCTCCATCTCAAGCAAAAGAGTAAAAATAGCCCACGACGACAAACGACAGGGACTGTGCAGTCATCCTCTCCTCTGTCCTTTTGCCTGAGCGTTTCGCGTCGCAGGTTATACAATAACACCACGACACTTTCGCCTTCGGCGCCACCTGATTGCACAATGAGTGCAACTGGTAGTCTCTCCAGAGGCTCGTCCAGTAACAGTCCACGCCTATCGGCACCTGAAAGAGTGCTTTGTTTTTATAAGAAGACTCGCTTCTGTAAAACCAAAGTTGCCTCGTCGGTGTGGGGTCAATTCCCCACTCTCCTGCTACCTTCATCCGAACGGATTGCTAGATTGAGATGTACTCCCAAGCTAACAGGACGCACAGAATGCAACAAATGCGGCGTCAGCTCAAGCCGTTTGCTCACAGTTCGCGGAGGATTTAATCCAGTTGACTATTTTTACACCAAATGACGATTTATGTTTTGTTACTCAGTGGATGATCCTATTACAAGAAAAATCAGTATCTATCTGAATAGAAAATGCTTTATCTTGAACATAGAATGGCAATGCTAAATTGCGGCCACTAAGTAAGTTGCCGCCGCAGTTTGAAACACGGCTTACCACACCCGCCGCCAATGGATATAAAGGAGTTGCTCAATGGCCGACGTCGCTAAGCTTAACCAAGTCACCAAAGGCTTTCGCGATGGTGAGCAATATCATCAAGTACTGCAAGCGGTTAATCTACAGATCCACAGAGGTGAAACCGTGGCGCTTACAGGTCCCAGCGGCAGCGGCAAAAGCACCTTACTCAACCTGATCGCCGGCTTTGAAACGCCAGACTCGGGTGAAATCTTGCTAGAACAAGCGTCCACCTCTACTTGGCAAGACAAAGATTGGAGCCGTTTCAGACGTAATTCCTTAGGTGTCGTGTTTCAGCAATTTAACTTACTCACGCCACTCAACGTGAAAGACAATATCGCCTTCTCCTTAAGTTTAACCGCGCAGCCGTGGTCAGCCTGGTGTGACTATCTGGTTGAAAAACTAGGGCTCTTGCCATTACTTCACCGCCAAGTTGAAGCCCTGTCAGGCGGTCAACAACAACGAGTCGCCATCGCCCGCGCCTTAGCCCACAAACCAACCTTACTCTTGGCCGACGAACCTACGGGTAACTTAGATGATGTATCGGGTAAGCAAGTGATGGCACTACTGTGTGAACTGGCACGGGAAAGCCAAACCAGTATATTGATGGTCACCCACAGCGAAGAGTGCGCCGCCTTTATGCAAAAACGTTGGCATTTATCCCAAGGTGCAGTCGCTATTTATGAACAATAAACCGCTCACTAAGGCGACTCCCACAGCGCTTAAGCAAACAGGACTTAAGCAAACTTGGCTTAGGCTGACGTGGCTCAGCCTAAAGGTTTTTATAGCCCATTATCGCCATGCGCCCATACAAGCAGGTGCCATTCTGCTCGGTATCGCCTTAGCTGTGACTCTGCTTATTGGAGTCAAGGCGACCAACGACAATGCCGTGCGCAGCTATAGCGAGGCGACTGAGTTACTGAGTCAACGCGCCGATGTGCTACTCACGCCGCCCCTTGGACAAAACACTTTAGATGAGTCCGTCTATTTCGCCTTGAGACGAGCCGGATTAAGTCAGAGTCTCGCCGTCGTGAGTGGCAAAATCTCCGGTAAAAACGGTCAGTTCTGGCAACTGGAAGGCAGCGATTTGGTCGCCGCATTAACACTACAAAAATCGAGACGTAACGCCTCGACCGACACACCATCAGCTACCTCGCCACAGATGAATGACTTACCGCTTGCCGATCTCCTCAGCGGCGCAGCCACAGTAATCATGAGCCGCAGCCTAGCAGCCAAAGTGGCACCAGAAGGTAAACTTGTTTTAGAAAATAGCACCTTAGATGTCATTGCAATTGATGACAGTTTTGGTCTCGGCAGCGCCATCTTGGCCGATATGTCCCTCGCCCAGCGATTACTAAACATGCAAGGCAGATTGAGCTATATCGCCATGTTCAGTGAGCGAGAAAACCTACCTAAACTAAAATCCCAACTCGACGCTTTAGGGATTACGCCCCAAAAGGCCAGCTTTAGCCAACAGGATCAAGGCCAAGCACTGATAGCATTGACCCGCAGTTTTCACCTTAATCTTAATGCTATGAGCATGTTAGCCTTCGTTGTCGGCCTCTTTATCGCCTATAACGGTGTGCGCTACAGCTTAATGAAGCGGCAAAAATTGTTAGTACAGTTATTACAACAGGGAATTGAGCGCCGCGCCTTGATGACGGCACTGATGTTCGAATTAATTTTGTTAGTTGTCATAGGTTCAAGTCTGGGCTTTATCAGTGGGTTGCAACTCAGCCACTGGCTGCAACCTATGGTCGCCATGACCTTAGAGCAAATGTATGGCGCCCACTTGCTCCCCGGTATTTGGCAATGGACTTGGCTTTTTGAGGCAATTGCCCTCACCTTAATTGCCGCGCTCGCCGCTTGCTTGCCATTGTATTTAGATCTTACGCGCCAAGCATTGGCGCAAGGGGCGAATCGTTATCAGCAAATGCAGGCACACCGCAAAACTCATAGCATTCAATTTGCCTTAGCCTGTGGCTTATTGACCTTAGCGGCTCTGCTGTTTCCCTTCAGCCAAAGCTATAACATCAGCTTAGTGTTGCTCGGTATCGTCGCTATCGCTATTCCCTTATTGTTGCCGCAATTATTGCATTGGGGCGTCAGTGCATTAATGCCCTTGGCACGTCCTGGATTATGGCAATATCTGCTCGCCGAAACCCGTGAGCTTATTGCACCGCTTTCCCTTGCAATGATGGCGATCTTACTGGCGCTCAGTGCCAATGTGTCGATGAACACCCTCGTTGGAAGCTTCGAACAAACCCTGCGAACTTGGCTAGAAACTCGCTTGCATGCCGATCTCTATATCCGCCCACCGAGCCAGCGTATCGACACTATTCAAACCCAACTGATGCACGATCCAAGAGTCAGCGGTCTTTATCAACAATGGCAAATTGAAGCCCAGCTTTCACTGCCAGTTTCAACGGATAATCCTAGCGAGCAGACGATTCCGGTGAGCCTACTCAGCCGCGATGAATTTTCGACTCGGCACACCAGTGCGCTTAAGGAAAGCCTGCCCACATTGTGGCAATCCTACTTTAATGCACCCGTTGTATTGGTGAGCGAACCTCTTGCCATCAAATACCAATTACACCTTGGTGATACTGTGTCATTGGATGTGCTCGAGAAAACAGGTAGCAGCAAAGCCATTATTGGCGGCATTTATTATGACCACGGCAATACCCGAAATGAGGTGATTATCAGCCAGCCACTTTGGCAACGGGCCCAGTTACCTGTACTGCCGGTGAGTTTAGCGGCAAGTTTTCACGGTAAAGAGCAAGGCAGTAGGATAAGTGAAGCGCAGCTTGATCAACTACAAGTCCAACTGGCGACAGAGTTAGGTTTATCCCAAGCGCAAATCTACAGCCAAACTAAGATTAAAACCCAAGCTATCGCTATGTTTAAACGCACTTTTTCCATTACCTTAGTGCTGAATAGTTTAACCTTGATTGTCGCCGCGATTGGCCTCTTTAGTGCCTGCTTAATGTTGACTCAGGCAAGGCAAGCGCCACTGGCACGACTGTATTCCCTCGGCGTCAGTCGTAATGCTCTGCGCGGTATGGTGTTTATGCAAATGTTGATTGTGGTACTGATCACTTGCCTGCTCGCTATGCCAACGGGCGCGCTATTAGGTTACCTGCTTATTAATAAGATCACCTTGCAAGCCTTTGGCTGGACGATAAAAATGATTTGGGATTGGCAAGCTTACGGCCATGCAATACTGATTGCCTTAACCACCTGCACCTTAGCCGTACTCTTACCGCTGTATTGGCAAACCCGCAAGCCACTGGTCGCCAGTCTGCAGCAGGAGACACTGTGATGAAAACACTCAGTATTGTATGGGCAGTAGTTGGGTTAATGCTTATCGGCGGCTGTGATAAAACGCCATCGACGCAAAACACTCAGTCCAAATCCATGGCCAATGTGGTGGGGAAAACCTCGACTAATCAAGATGATTTAGCTTTTACGCCTGTTGTTCCCGGCTATAGATTTGAATTTCCGCGGGATCACTTAGCACATAACAGTTTTCGCCAAGAATGGTGGTATCTAACCGCGAATTTGACCACAGAGAAAGGTGAGCAACTCGGCGCTCAGTGGACGCAGTTTAGAGTCGCCCTGAAACCCACAACTCTGCAAACAATCGCTCCACAAACAACAGTTCCGCAAGTAACAGATGCAACGCCCAAAAATGAATCCACGTGGGAGACTCAGCAGCTTTACTTGGCCCACAGCGCATTAACCTCGAGTCAAACTCATCTGGCTCACGAAAAGTGGTCGCGCCGCCATAGCGAGTTTGCCGAGGTGAAATTAGATCCTTATCAAATCCGCCTCGATAACTGGCACTGGCAGAGCGAAACCAATGCACTCTTTCCCGCGACCTTAACGGTGGAGAATTCTGATTTTAGCTATCGACTTCAGCTTAATAGCCAAGCGCCACTGCAATACCAAGGCGTTAACGGCTATAGCCTTAAAAGCCGCGACGGCCAAGTAGCCTCTTACTACTACAGCCAACCCTTTATTGAAATTTCAGGTGAAATCAACCGCAATGGCAAAGTGGAGCAAGTCACAGGCCAAGGTTGGCTCGACAGGGAATGGAGCTCGCAATTCCTCACTAAAACGCAACAGGGCTGGGATTGGTTCGCGCTCAGGTTAAACGATGGCTCGACGCTGATGTTGTTTCAGTTACGGGATCAGTCTCCGGCAGAGTCCGCAAAGAATGCACCTATCTCAGCATTTTATAGCGCCAGAAGAATGTTTGCCGATGGCACAGGTCGCAACATCAATTCCACTGACAATCCCAATGACATTCAGATGACGCCTCTTAAATGGCAACACACAGTCAATGGCGACTATCCCGTTAGCTGGCAAGTACAAATCCCCAGCGAAAATATCGATCTCACTATCATCCCGCTCAATACCAATAGCGCTATGCCATTATCAACGCCCTACTGGGAAGGCCCAGTGCAACTCTCTGGCAGCCATACAGGTACGGGTTATATGGAGCTAACGGGCTATTAACGTCTTATATATACTAAACAATGTGAATATAACTAATTATTCCTAAATATGTTCTATCGCAGGATTTTGCAAGCATGCACGTCAGCTATTGCTCTTACCCAGAAATTTTATAAACACCTATAATTAGTTAAAAAGTATAGGATTCCTATCTACACACTTGTGCTTCCGTTAATGTTCACGGGTTCCAGATATGCACAATAGTATTCTCCATAAATGTACTCATCACTATGCCCTAGTGACGACAGTGCTAAGCGCTTAAATATCAAACTGGGAGTTAGATCACTCGCAAAACTTTGATCCGGATCGACTATCGCTTTCAATACCTCTTGTGAGGTATACCCACATTTTTTATCAGGTCTAGACTCGCCAGTATCAGCACTCGGTTACCCTCCTTTTTAATCTTAAGTAACCGAGTTTACGCTACTACAGGTCATCCAATATGAGTCAGGAATACCACGTCACCAGCCTTGTGGTGCATGCCACGCCTAAAGCCTTACAGCAGGTTGAAGCCAATATCCGCGCATTAGTGGGTACTGATATTCATGCAATTACACCCGAAGGAAAATTGGTCGTTACCCTAGAAGGGAGTAGCCAAAGAGCGATTCTTGACAATATTGAAGCCATCAATGCCCTGTCCGGCGTGTTATCTGCCAGCTTGATTTACCACCAAGTAGAACCCTTAGTACAAAAGAGTGAGGAAATATTATGAGCATAAGCCGCCGCGAGTTTCTCAAGGCCAACGCAGCGGTTGCCGCTGCGACGGCCGTTGGCGTCACACTTCCCATTAAGATGGTCGAAGCCGCCGAACAAGCTGACAGTATCAAGTGGGATAAAGCTCCCTGCCGTTTCTGCGGTGTGGGGTGTAGCGTATTAGTGGGCACCCAAGCGGGCAAAGTGGTCGCCACTAAGGGCGATCCTGAAAGTCCTGTCAACCGTGGCCTTAACTGTATTAAAGGTTATTTCCTATCAAAAATCATGTACGGCAAGGACAGATTAACCACGCCATTGCTGCGGATGAAAGACGGCAAATATCATAAAGAAGGTGAATTCACCCCAGTCAGCTGGGATGTGGCCTTCGATACTATGGCCGCGAAATGGAAACACAGTCTCGCCACCAAAGGTCCGACGTCAGTGGGTATGTTTGGCTCCGGCCAATGGACTATTTGGGAAGGTTATGCCGCCTCTAAACTTCATAAAGCAGGTTTCCTTACCAACAACATAGATCCCAATGCGCGCCACTGCATGGCCTCAGCCGTAGGCGGCTTTATGCGCACCTTCGGTATCGATGAACCCATGGGTTGTTATGACGATTTAGAAGCCGCCGATCAGTTTGTGCTCTGGGGCGCAAACATGGCGGAGATGCACCCAATTCTGTGGGCACGAATATCCGATAGACGTTTAAGCAGTCCAACTTGTCGCGTGCATGTGCTGTCGACCTTTGAAAATCGCAGCTTCGATTTGGCCGATAATCCTATGGTGTTCCGTCCACAATCGGACTTAGTGATCCTCAACTTTATTGCCAATTACATTATTCAAAATAACGCGGTTAATACTGACTTTGTCACTAAACACACTAAGTTTGCCTTAGGCGTTGACGATATCGGCTATGGCCTGCGTCCAGATCATCCATTAGAGAAAAAAGCTAAAAATCCAGGCAATGGTAAATCCACACCGATAAGCTTCGATGAGTACGCCAAGTTTGTCAGCACTTATACGCTGGAATATGCCGCCAAGATGAGTGGCGTCGAGCCTGAGAAGCTGGAGATTTTAGCCAAAGCCTATGCCGACCCTAACGTTAAAGTCATGAGTCTGTGGACCATGGGGATAAACCAACACGTTCGCGGTGTGTGGGCAAACAACATGCTCTACAACATCCACTTACTCACGGGCAAAATTGCCACTCCAGGTAACAGCCCCTTCTCGCTCACTGGGCAACCTTCCGCCTGTGGTACTGCCCGTGAGGTCGGCACTTTCGCCCATCGTTTACCCGCCGATATGGAAGTCACTAACGACAAACACCGCGCCATTACCGAAAAACTATGGCAGGTGCCTGAAGGGACCATTCCCGCCAAACCTGGCTACCATGCCGTACTCCAGAGCCGTATGCTAAAAGATGGCAAGCTCAACTGCTACTGGACCATGTGTACCAATAATATGCAGGCTGGCCCCAACATCAACGATGAGATTTACCCTGGCTTTCGTAACCCAGAAAACTTTATCGTGGTTTCAGATCCTTACCCAACCATCACAGCTATGGCGGCAGATTTAATTTTGCCAACGGCAATGTGGGTTGAAAAAGAAGGAGCTTACGGCAACGCCGAGCGCCGTACTCATATGTGGCATCAGCAAGTAAAAGCCCCAGAAGGCGCAACCTCAGATCTGTGGCAACTAGTCGAATTTTCGAAACGATTCAAAGTCTCCGAAGTCTGGCCAGCCGAACTGATAGCCAAACAACCGGAATACGCGGATAAAACCTTATATGAAGTGCTATTTGCCAATGGCGTGATCGACAAGTTCCCAACTTCCGATTGTAAAGCCGAATTAAACGATGAGAGCGAACACTTCGGTTTCTACCTGCAAAAAGGGATTTTCGAAGAATATGCAGCTTTCGGTCGTGGCCATGGCCATGATTTAGCCGACTTTGACCGTTACCACGAAACCCGCGGCCTACGCTGGCCAGTCGTTAATGGCAAAGAAACGCTGCGCCGTTTCGTTGAGGGGAGCGATCCTTATGTCAAAGCGGGTGAAGGCTTTAAATTCTATGGCAAGCCAGATGGCAAAGCGGTGATTTTCGCCCTGCCCTATGAACCCGCCGCCGAAGAGCCGAATGAAGAATACGATTTGTGGATGTCGACTGGCCGCGTGCTGGAACATTGGCACACAGGCTCGATGACCGCACGCGTACCAGAGCTTTACCGTGCCTACCCCGACGCGCAGATTTTCATGCATCCAGAAGATGCGAAAGCTCGCGGCGTACAACGTGGTGACGAAGTCATAGTGGCCTCACCGCGCGGTGAAGTGAAAACCCGAGTTGAAACCAAAGGCCGTAACAAACCGCCACGCGGCGTAGTATTTATGCCTTTCTTCGATGCGCGCCAGTTAGTCAACAAACTGATATTGGATGCGACCGATCCCCTGTCAAAAGAAACTGACTTTAAAAAATGCCCAGTGAAAGTCTTCAAGGCGGAGAATAACCAATGAGAAAAATACTCACCTTAACTGCGTTACTCGTCGCCATTACCGGCTGTTCAGGCCAGCAAACCGACACCAACGTAGCACCAGTTAATATTCAATCCCTCGCAGGAAACATGGCGATCACCGACATTCGCCCAGCCGATGCCATGGCGATTTATCCCAGTCGCGGCACAGCCATTGAGCGCAGTTTTAGCGAGCAACCACCGCTCATCCCACATAAAGACGATTACAAGATCACCTTAGATAAAAATGGCTGTTTAAGCTGCCATAGTTGGGACAAGGCAAAACGCATGAAAGCCACGCCAGTAGCTAAGTCCCACGTGATTGATGATAAAGGCACAGTGAACGGGCATAACTATTTCTGTACTCAATGCCATGTCGCTCAGGCCGAAAACAAGCAACCACTCGTCGAGAATCAGTTCTCCGTCCAGTAAACCACACTCCCCTGCAGAGCAAAGCCACCCGAGTTTATGAGGGTGGCTTTTTTGCTATTTAAGCATCCAATCCTAATGAGTTAGCTTAGAGCCAGTAATGAGTATTCAAGTAAATATAAGACTAAACGTCTATCGCTGGTTCAGCGTCCGTTGCTGAACAGTACTTTCACCAAGGAAGGGATTGAGCAGAAGTTAAAAAGGCAAAATGAGAATCGAGGGAAATGAAAATAAGAGCAGAATCTAAAACACAGAAAAGTAAAAACCCAGCCTAGGCTGGGTTTACTTGTTGTTTTGCTTTATGCAAATCACCCGCTGGAGCCGTTTTAGTTACTTGCGCCGCTTTAGCGTTTTGCACATCTTTTGCCACAGGCATAGCCGCCTGCCACAAAGCACCTACCCACAGACTTGAACTTGATTTCATCGGTATTCCCCTGTTTTGTTAACAAGGTCAAAGTAATACTTAGGCTATCATTAGTAAAATGAATAAATTCCATAATATGGATTCCATTTGAGCATGAACATCCCAATCAAGACCTTACAGTGTTTTCTGACCTTAGTGGAAACTGAAAACTTTACCCGCGCCGCGCAGAAATGTTTTATCACCCAGCCGACACTAAGCAAAATAATCCAGAGACTTGAAGAAAGCCTTGGTGAAACCTTGCTGATCCGGAATAACCAAAAGGTTGAGTTAACTCAAGCTGGTCAGCTCTTTGAACACAGTGCACGGGAAATTCTCGGCCAATGGCATAGACTGCAGGAAGACATGAGTAACCTTAGCGGTCTTAAATCGGGGCGGTTGCGACTGGGTGTATGTCCTATGATGAGCAGTCTTATTATTGGTTTGCTCACTAGCTATCGTAAGCGTTATCCGGGAGTTGAACTACACATGTATGAGTACGGTGGATTCGGCTGCGAACAAGCATTGCTCAATAACAGTCTCGATATCGCCTTTACCGCGCTACCCACGACCCATGAGACAGAACTCGTCAACCAACCCCTGACTAAGTACCCTTTACTCGCATGCCTGCCTGAAGGACATCCCTTAGCCGAGAAAGACCACTTAAAATGGCAGGACTTCCAGCCCTATCCTTTTATCCTCTATAACGAAGACTTCTCCCTCGCTAAACTGATTAATCGCCTCAGTCGCAAAGCAGGTGTTCAACTCAATATTGCCTTTCGCAGCGGCCAGTGGGATTTCCTTGCCGCCATGGTCGAAGCCGATATGGGCGTCGCTATTTTACCTGAGCCTATCTGCAATAGATTAAGCACCAGTAAACTGGTCTTTAAACCTATGCAGCCCGCAATGACATGGGATCTGGCGCTTATTTGGCGTCAAAGTTTACCTTTAACACCGGCGGCCAAGGCCTTGCTTGAATTGAGTAAACAAAAAACTGAACACTGAGAAAATAAAGCGAGAACTGACATTTTTTTAAACAACGGGATACGAAACTTCGTCAGCCGTATCGGGTGATTACAGTTGGATCTCGCCCATAAAAAAACCGCTGCGAGCCTAGAGGCCGACAGCGGTTTTTATTAGCTAAGTTAAGAATTACTTCTTAGCTTCAGCAGCCTTACGTTCTTTAACTTGAGCAACAACTTTCTCAGCTACGCTAGCTGGACATTGGCTGTAGTGTGAGAACTCCATAGAGAACTGACCACGACCAGAAGTCATTGTACGTAAAGTACCGATATAACCGAACATTTCTGATAACGGTACGTCAGCTTTAACGCGAACACCTGTTACACCAGCAACTTGGTCTTTGATCATGCCGCGACGACGGTTTAAGTCACCGATCACATCACCCACGTTGTCATCTGGGCTGAACACGTCAACTTTCATGATTGGCTCAAGAAGTTGTGGTTTAGCTTTAGCGATAGATTGACGGAAAGCGCCTTTAGCAGCGATTTCGAACGCGATTGCTGATGAGTCAACTGCGTGGAATGCACCGTCAGTTAATTCGAACTCAACGTCTAACACTGGGAAGCCAGCGATAGTACCTGTGTTCATCATGCTCGCGAAACCTTTCTCAACTGCTGGCCAGAATTCCTTCGGAACGCTACCACCAACAACTGAAGATTTGAACACGAAACCAGTGTTTGGCTCACCTGGGCGGATGATATATTCGATCTTACCGAATTGACCAGAACCACCTGATTGTTTCTTGTGAGTGTATTGATCTTCAACCATTTGAGTAATGGTTTCACGGTAAGCAACTTGTGGCTCACCTACGATCAATTCAACACCATAAGTACGCTTCAGAATGTCGACTTTGATGTCTAAGTGAAGTTCGCCCATACCTTTAAGGATGGTTTCACCTGAATCTTCGTCAGTTTCTACGCGGAATGATGGATCTTCAGCGATCATCTTACCGATAGCGATACCCATTTTCTCAGAACCGCCTTTATCTTTTGGCGCTACTGCGATAGAGATAACTGGCTCTGGGAACACCATAGCTTCTAAGGTAACAGGGTGTTTCACGTCACATAAAGTGTGACCAGTTTGAACGTTCTTCATACCCACGATAGCGATAATGTCGCCAGCTTGAGCTGATTCAATTTCAATACGATCATCAGCGTACATTTCACACATACGGCCGATACGTTCAGTTTTGCCAGTCGCGCTGTTCAGGATGGTATCACCCTTCTTCAGACGGCCTGAGTAGATACGTACGAAAGTCAGGGCACCGAAACGGTCATCCATGATTTTGAACGCTAACGCTTTTAATGGCTCATCAGCAGAAACGATAGCGAACTCGCCAGTTTCGTTGCCTTCTTCGTCGGTCAATGGTTGTGGATCAACTTCGTCTGGTGCTGGTAAATAATCAACAACAGCATCAAGAACCAGTTGCATACCTTTGTTCTTGAACGCAGAACCACAGTATGTTGGGAAGAATGCCAGTTTGCGAGTACCAGTACGGATACAACGCTTGATGTCTTCGATAGATGGCTCTTCGCCTTCCATGTACGCTTCCATCACTGCATCATCTTGTTCAACTGCAGTTTCGATCAGCATTTCACGGTATTCTTCAACCATGTCAACCATATCAGCAGGAACGTCTAATACTTCGAAATTTTCTGGAATACCAGAATCATCCCACACGTATGCTTTACGAGTTAATAGGTCAACAACACCAGTGAATTCGTCTTCAACACCGATTGGCAGAACCATAACCAGTGGAGTTGCAGCTAATACGTCTTTAGTTTGCTTAACAACGCGTAAGAAGTCAGCACCCATACGGTCTAACTTGTTTACGAAGATAATACGCGCAACTTCAGATTCGTTCGCATAGCGCCAGTTAGTTTCTGATTGAGGCTCAACACCGCCTGAACCACAGAATACACCGATACCGCCATCAAGCACTTTCAGAGAACGATAAACTTCAACGGTGAAGTCAACGTGTCCTGGGGTGTCGATAACGTTGAAACGGTGATCTTTCCAGAAGCAACTTACAGCAGCGGACTGAATAGTAATACCGCGCTCAGCTTCCTGTACCATGAAGTCAGTGGTAGATTCACCATCGTGAACTTCACCGATTTTATGGATTTTACCGGTTAGCTTAAGGATACGCTCGGTGGTCGTGGTTTTACCCGCGTCAACGTGAGCGAAGATACCAATGTTTCTGTATTTGGATAATTCGGTCATGATTCAACTTTAATGAGTAGTTTAAGAAGTAGACGGAGTATGCGACAAACACCGACACACCGCACATCAGATTATTTTAGGCGCATATTGTAAATTGGAACCCTGCTCGGCGCAAATGGCTAGAGTACTTTTTCACGATAAAGTCGCGTAATAATTTAGATAAATAGCCATAAACACGAACTAAAACAGATAAGTAAAACACTTTAGCTTATTTTTCACTCAATCAATAAAAACCGTTAAATAAACCTCATTTTAATGGGATAAGGCGATTTTTAAGGGATTTCTATCATATCGTCAGTACAAACATCAAACATTAACCTGCAAGCATGGATGCTAGAACAATCATGTTATACCTATCTCCAAAATAGAGATGACATCCGCGACTCACTTCAATCGCAGTCTTTTACCCAAATAACCACAAATCAGTTTTGAGTAAACCCTTACGTGTCGATGCACATTTGATTACGCCCTTGTGCTTTAGCACGATAAAGGGCTCGATCTGCCCGCTCAAAACACGATTGTATAGGTTCGTTTTCTGCGAGCTTAGCGACACCAAAACTACAAGTTAAGTGAACATTGTCAGTAAATTGATAATTGTTAATCCTCTGCGCAATCCGCACACACAAGCTTTCAACTAATGGCAATGATGACTGTTGGCAGAGGATAACAAATTCTTCGCCACCCCAACGTGCAACCACATCAGAATCACGCACACAATGCTGTAATACCTGTGACACTTGTTCAAGAATGCGATCGCCGACGTTATGCCCTAGCGTGTCATTAATCTCTTTAAAGTAGTCGATATCAATCATTACAAGGCACATGCCTGCCCCAGCAGATTTATCATGCTGCTCGTTATTAATAAAAAAGCGATTAAAGTAATGTCGGTTATACAATTTAGTTAAGGGGTCGTGGGTAGATAAAAATTCGAGTTCGGCATTTGACGCTTCAAGCTGTTCGCGTAAAGTTTCCAACTGCTTATTCTTATCGGTTAGTCTTCGATTATATTGACTCATAAAGTAAGTTCTCGCCCCCAATATTAGGAGCAACAGACACGTCGCGCAGATAATTTGATACACAAGCGAATAGTTAGTCTCATCTATCACAGTCACATTATTCCACTTCTGATAAATCGTGATCCGCTCTTGCTCACTCACAGTGTTTAAGGCTTTATTTATCACAGGTAACAAGGACTCTTGACCATAAGCGACCCCCATCCGTAACTCATCTTCCGGCCCGCCCCAACCCGCAATTTTTAAATGTTCAAATCCCATTTGTTGAATGTAAGCGTTAACCGAAAACATTGACCCAACAAACAGATCTGCACGTTTATCCAGAACCGACTGCAATCCCGCAGGTTCACTGGCAACAGTAAGCATCTCTATCTGAGGATAATGATGCTGAATATACTCGGCCAAACGATAACCCTTTGGCACGGCTAAAATTCGCGTATTGATATTCTCTAGTCCTTGCAGAAAAGGCTGTTCTTTAAGTGAAACGAGCACATTGGGTGAGCGGAAATAGACATCACTGAAGTGCAGATAAGTCTCGCGTATTAGCGTTTTATTCAACATAGGGGTTAAATCGCACTGACCACTTTGCAAAAAAGATAAAGTTTCGGTCCAAGAAGATGTCGGCACTAGCTGAAACTTAAGGGAAGAATGTGACTCAACATAACGAATATAGTCCAATGAAATCCCCAGATGTTTACCTTCTCGTATTCCTTCATAGGGCAGCCAATCAGGATCAACGCAATAACGGACTATAACAGCAGACTTGACGCTAACATCTTGATCCGCAAGTTTAGTACTAGACACCATGAAACGATCAGCATTCACCAGTAATGGCATACACAGCAATAGCGACAATAACCTCAATAAGCCACGCAATTCCATTGAAATTTCAACCTAAAAGCTGATGCTAGATGGGGAATGTAAAAAAGTGTATACGTGAAAACCACACAATACCAATTCCCATCATTGCTTATTCGAAACGCTCGTTTGTCCATTGTGTCTTAACGCCTTCGTACATCAGCAAAACTTATCTTCATAAGGTGATCAGTTGATGGGAAAGAACGTTGCTAAGTTCACTCAGTCCTAAATTCACTCAGTCTGAGTTTGGTATCACATTTTAAAAAGCCAATATTTATCGCTTGTTTCATCATCAGGGCTATCCTAAATAACCACCCTTACTCGCCATCCAAAGCCATCATAGCGCCTTTTGCAAACCGCGATTATATACAGTGGCACCTCGCCTTAATTTCTGCAGCTACGTTCTTTGGCCGCTATACCGCGATCATGATGGACTGTGCGGGGGCATCAAACAAAGATGGCAGAAGATTTTATAATCTGAGATAAAGCAGCCACCTTATTCTCCGGAACTGAATCTGACAGAACAGTTGTAGCGGATATTAATAGAATTGATATAAAGCCAAATGGTGCAATTATTGGTGTCGTGGAAGGTAAAAAGGGATTATCGAGAGAAAAATAGGAGGAAAACTGACTAATTGAATAGACACTAGGCTGGATTTAACAAATTGTGAATGCAAAAAAGCCAGCTTATTCAGCTGGCTTCATTACATCTCAATGAGATAATTAGGCGCTTGGCGATGACCTACTCTCACATGGGGAGACCCCACACTACCATCGGCGCGTTTGCGTTTCACTTCTGAGTTCGGGATGGGATCAGGTGGTTCCACAAGGCTATTGTCACCAAGCAAATTCTGTTTATTACCGTGTCCATCTCTGGACCACGTTAATAATAATTCGGAAAGCTGATTTGCTTTGTTTGAGTTCAAACTTTATCAAGTATCTGTATTCTGTCTAAGGTCGCTTAGCAAAACCCATCTGGGTTGTATGGTTAAGCCTCTCGAGTCATTAGTACATGTTAGCTCAACGCCTCACAACGC